>CAZEHS010000027.1:0-30737 GCA_964511875.1 uncultured Peptostreptococcaceae bacterium | reverse complement strand
CCTTGATGACGGAAATGGTCTGGTCCTCCCGGCCGGTGTTGAACTGCTCCACAGCTGAAAGGATGGATTCCATATCGCTTTTGACCTTGATAACGGCAACCCCGTCTGCGATGATATCAACCCCTTGCTCTGTCAGGGCTCCTTCCGTACGGACTTCTATCTTCATGTTCTCCAGAGATATCCGGTCGGCACGTTCCAGCATGGGTATGACCAGGCCCCCGCCTCCTGTGATAACCCTTTTCTTAAGACCCGTAACGACGATGGCCTTATCCTGAGGAGCCTTTTTCCACATGGACAGCAGGCTGAACAATAGCAGAAAAATCGCTGTTACACCAATGAATGGAACGATCAGGAATTGTAAATCAATCATGCTTCATACCCCTCTTTTCCCTATTTTTTGCTGAATTCATCAGCAATATGGACGATGAATGCCTTACCTTCGAACTTCACGATTACTGCTTTTTCTCCTTGTGCGATGTACTTGCCGGTAAGTGATTTGGCCGGAGCATTGTAGATGTTGTCATTGATCCGGTAGGATATGGTGCCGAAACCGTTCTCATATATCGGGGTCGTCACCAGGGCACTCAGTCCGATCAATTGATCACGGGTTGCTGCACTTGTATTCTGCAAGCGGTAGAGGGGCTCTACCACCCCTTTGAAAAGCCCTGTGGAAACAATTCCCCCCAGAACGAGAGCGAAGCCCAGGGCTTGACCGAATGTCCATCCAAAACGCTCTCCCATCATCCCCGTACCGCCGAAAACTATGAAGAAGCTGGCAATGACGATCGGTTTGAAAGGAGATGGATGACTGGCTGCATCTGCAGAGCCATGATCACCTGTCGTCGACATATCACCAGGCTCGACTCCCTCTGGCCCTGGAACTCCATCCATTGAGGAATCTCCGCTGACATCCATGGAATCCGACCCTGAAAAGTCTGCGATATGCCCGATGAAAAAGCCTATCACTGCATAAAGAACGCCAAACCAGAACAATCCCTGATAAACAGTACCCATATCAACCTCCTGTTCAGATCTTGCATCATGTCGTTTCTGTAATTTCTTCTATAATATGCCACACTTCCATGGTGTCATACTCTTTGGAAATTTCCAAGTCTGTTAATTAGATGTAATTAAATTGAAATAAATTTGTCCGCTCCCCATTCTCAACGGGTATAATTTCGACACATTCATGAAAATTGTAGGCAAACTGCATGTTAGCCTTCACACTTTAGATTGTATAATGTATTTTTGCAAGTGCAGTCTTCATTTCCTTCATTATTTACAAAAAAACAAGCTATATCGACTCTTAAATGATTGACAGACGAAACGGACATTCGTATAATTGTATACAATAATACGTAAATCGCGGAGGTACATTATGAAAAAAAGTATGGCAATGAAAATTCTCGATTCTCACCTTGTATCAGGAAGTTTGGAAACCGGCGCTGAAATTGAAGTGAAGGTCAATCAGACCCTGACACAGGACTCCACAGGTACCATGGTCTATCTTCAGCTCGAAGCAATGGGCATCGACAGGATCCGCACGGATCTTTCTGTCGCTTACATCGATCACAACATGCTGCAGGCTGGTTTTGAGAACGCAGATGACCACGCGTTCATCCAGTCGGTCGCAAAAAAATACGGCATTATCTTTTCCAAGCCCGGAAACGGCATTTGCCACCAGCTCCATCTGGAGAGGTTTTCCAAACCAGGGGAGCTGCTGATCGGATCGGACAGCCATACGCCCACCTGCGGCGGCATGGGAATGATCGCTATCGGTGCCGGCGGCCTGGACGTAGCCATCGGGATGGCCAAAGGGGTATATCACCTGAAGACCCCTCGGATCATCAACATCAGGCTGGAAGGCACATTGAATCCCTGGGTCAGCGCAAAGGACGTCATCCTGCATATTTTGGGGAAACTCACGGTAAAAGGCGGCGTCAATGCCATCTTGGAATATTCCGGCTCCGGTGTCGCTTCATTGTCTGTGCCTGAGCGGGCCACCATCACTAATATGGGAGCAGAATTGGGAGCTACTACATCCCTGTTCCCAAGTGACACTGTCACATATGATTTCCTGAAGCGTCAGGGTCGGGAATCTGATTTCACTGCCCTGCAGGCTGATGATGATGCGGTTTATGATGAAATAATCACAATCGACCTTTCGGAAGTCCTGCCGAGTGCCGCAATGCCCCATAGCCCTGACAAAGTGGCTTCACTGGCCGAAATCGGCCCCATTTCCGTCGATCAGGTTGCCATCGGCAGCTGTACCAATTCCTCCTATACGGATTTGATGAAGGTTGCAGCGATTCTTAAAGGCAAAAGCGTGCATCCTCAGGTCAGCCTGGTCATCAGTCCCGGAAGCAGCAACATCCTTAAGATGCTGGCAGAGAACGGCGCCCTGGCTGATATGATCGGTGCCGGCGCACGGCTTTTGGAAGCCGGCTGCGGACCTTGTATCGGAATGGGACAAGCCCCGAAATCCGGCGCAGTTTCTCTTCGGACCTTCAACCGGAATTTCAAAGGCCGTTGCGGTACAATGGATGCCGGAGTCTATCTGGTAAGCCCTGAAACTGCTGCAATATCAGCCATAACAGGTGTTCTGACGAACCCCGAAACACTGGGCACTCCGCTGAACATTCCCGAACCCGATCAGTATGCCAACTCCGAGGGTTACTGGATCAAAGGCGCTCCCGAAATTTCATCACCCATCGTCATGGGACCCAATATCAAACCATTCCCTGCAGGCAAGGCTCTTGAGGACACGATTGAAGCCGCAGTGCTCCTTAAAGCAGGTGACAATGTGACCACGGATGACATCATGCCCTCCAGTGCAGCGCTGCTGCCATTCCGTTCCAACATCCCTGAGCTCTCTAAGCACTGCTTCGGTACATTGGTGTCCGATTTCAGGGAGCGTGCTCTTGAAGCCGGACAGGGATTTGTAATAGGCGGTTCGAACTACGGACAGGGCTCAAGTCGCGAGCATGCCGCATTGGTTCCACTGTATCTTGGCGTCCGCGCTGTGATTGCAAAATCCTTCGCCCGCATCCATGAAGCAAACCTGATGAACGCAGGAATCATACCTTTGACTTTCCAGGACCCCGCTGATTACTACCTGGTCAATGAGAAGGATGCGCTTCAGCTTCCAAACCTTGGTGAATGCTTGAAAAACGGCCTTGTCGAAGTCGTCAATCTGACAACGAGCCATCGGTTCAACGCATTGTTTTCCGGTTCTGAAAGAGACTGCGCCATGCTCCAGGCAGGCGGCGCACTAAACTATGCTGTGAGCAGCCAGGAGGGTGACCATGTATAATATCGTACTGATTCCCGGGGACGGCATCGGCCCAGAGGTAAGTGAAGCGACCCAGAAAATCCTGGAGGCCACAGGCGTATCCATTAATTGGATCATCGAAGAGGCCGGGGCACATGTGTATGAAAAGACCGGCACTTTAGTTCCAGACAGTGTGTATGCAGCCATTGAGAAGAATCGTGTTGCACTTAAGGGTCCCATCACCACTCCCATAGGGACAGGCTTTAAGAGCATCAACGTTTCCCTGCGTCAGAAATATGACCTTTATTCCAATGTAAGACCGGTTGTGAGTTATCCTGGATTAGGCATTGGCCATAAGGTCGACCTGGTAATTTTCCGGGAGAACACCGAAGATCTCTACGCCGGACGGGAAGTGAAGATTTCTGATGATGAGGTCCATGGCATCAAGGTTATCACCCGCCAGGCATCGACACGCATCGCAAGGGCTGCCTTCGAGTATGCAAAGATTCAAGGACGTAAAACGGTGTTTGCCGTCCATAAGGCCAACATCATGAAGCAGGCTGATGGCCTTTTCCTTGAAGCAACACGTGCGGTCGCTGCGGAATTCCCTGAGATCGCTTACAAGGAAGTCATTGTGGACAACATGTGCATGCAGCTGGTCATGTACCCTGAAAAATACGATGTAATTGTAACTGAGAATCTTTACGGAGATATCCTCTCCGATCTGGCTGCCGGCCTGGTCGGCGGTCTGGGGCTTGTACCCGGAGCCAATATCGGAAAAGACTGTGCAATTTTCGAAGCGGTCCATGGCAGTGCTCCTGATATAGCCGGCCAGGGATTGGCCAACCCCATCGCTCTTACTCTCAGCGGCGCAATGATGTTGGATTACCTAGGCGAGAAGGAAGCCGCCGAACGAATCCGTAAAGCGGTTGCCGTCGTTCTGGAAGATAAAACAGCAACAACCCCGGATTTAGGGGGCAGCGGCTCAACGAGTACCTTGGTTGATGCCATAATTAAGGCACTGTAATCCATGGCGCGGAGGTACCCCCTATGAAATACTTCAATGGAAACTCTTTTTTCGATGAATTGACCGTCAAGGCGGAAGTGAATAACAGGATCGATCCCAGCTTCTTTGATAAATATCATGTAATGCGAGGCCTGCGGAACAAGAACGGCACCGGGGTCCTCGTCGGCCTGACTGAAGTCGGGTCAGTCCATGGATATTCCCTGGTGAATGAGCAGAAAGTGCCGTCAGAGGGTAAGCTTTTTTACCGGGGCATCGACCTGGAGGATATTGTGCGGGGATTCCAGACAGAGAACCGCAGAGGCTTTGAAGAGACAGCATATCTGCTTCTTTTCGGCGAGCTTCCTTCACTGGACCAGCTCTGCGCCTTCAAGACCATGCTGGACGCCAATCGCTACCTTCCCAAGGATTTTACCGAGAACATGATTTTGAAAATCCCCAGTAAGGACATCATGAACAAGCTTCAGCGCAGTATACTCGTTCTCTATTCCCATGATGAGAATCCTGATGATACATCCGTCCGAAATGTACTGAGACAGTGTATCCAGCTGATTGCTCAGTTCCCTACAATCATTTCTTACGGCTACCAGGCAAAGGCCCATTATTTCGAACGGAAAAGCCTGTTCATCCATCCCCCCCAGCCTGAAATCGGCACGGCGGAAAACATCCTGTATATGATTCGTCGGGATAATCTTTATACGAAAACCGAAGCGGAGACTCTGGACCTGTGCATGGTGATCCACGCTGAGCACGGAGGCGGAAACAACTCAGCATTTGCAACTCATGTAGTCGCTTCAAGCGGTACGGATACGTATTCGTGCATCGTGTCTGCGGTTGGATCCCTTAAGGGACCGAAACACGGCGGAGCCAACAATCGGGTCAAAGCCATGATTGATGATATCAAACTTAACTGCGCCAATTGGACAAACCAGGATCTTTTGAAGGATTATCTCGTGAAAATCCTGAAAAAAGAGGCTTTCAATGGCGAAGGCCTGATCTACGGCATGGGGCACGCAGTCTATACACTCTCAGATCCGCGTGCTGTATTGCTTAAAGAAAAGGCTCTGGAGCTTGCGATAGAAAAAAATGCGGTGGATGAGTTCAACCTCTATCGGAACATCGAAGCCCTGACCGTTGAAATCTTCAAAGAAATGAAGGGCCCGGATTTCATCATTTCCGCGAATCTCGACCTGTATTCCGGTTTTGTCTATGAGATGCTCGACCTGCCGTCAGATCTATTCACACCCCTGTTTGCCGCATCACGTGTTGCCGGATGGTGTGCTCACCGTATTGAACAGATTGTCACTGACAACAAGATCATGCGGCCAGCCTATCTCAGCGTCAGCCCTAAGTCGGAATATGTTCCTCTGAGCCTTCGCTGAATGATGGTCATCTTCAGCTGAAGGTGATATCATTAGTGTAAAGATGAATTTGGAGGTGTGCTATGCTGGTAATCCTATTGGGCCCCCCAGGTGTAGGAAAAGGGGCTGTGGCCCGAAAACTAAAAGATGCTTATGCCTTTGAGATCATATCCTCAGGAGAGCTGCTGCGTCGGGAGATCCGGGAAAATACGGAGATCGGACGACAGGTTGAACCACTGGTGTCTGCCGGCGCTCTCGTTCCTGATGATTTGATCATCAATATGGTCAAGGAACGTCTTCTCACCCGCGGCAATATCATACTGGAAGGTTTCCCGAGGAACGTACGGCAGGCGGACGCTCTCGAGCAGATTCTTGAGGACAATGGATTGCAGCTTGATCTGGCTCTTATCTTCAATGCACCGGAGGATGTTTTGAAAACGCGCCTCCAGCAGCGGCGGATCTGTACCGGGTGCAATGCGGTATACCATATGATAAACTGTCCGCCAATCCGGGAAAACATATGTAATCATTGCGGCAGTCCGCTGACAAAGAGGTTGGATGACGATGAGGTTCTTTTCAGGACCCGGCTGGAACGGTATCTTTCCAGCTCATCGCCCCTGATCGACCATTATCGTGATCTGGGGATACTCAAGGATATCAATGCGGACCTTCCCCTGCTTGATGTCTATTATCAGGTACTGGGAAGCAATGTGAAATTCACGCAGGAATCGTTCTAATAGGATTCTGTCATTGACGCGTCAATGACAGCACCAAACAAAAGACACCCATACAATATTGTATGGGTGTCTTTGCTCATGGATTGATTACAGCAGCGGAATCTTATGCTCCGCGCACAGTTTCACGACTTCATCAGGCCATACGCTGCACTGGACTTCACCAATGTGGGCCTTTTGAAGAAAGAACATGCTGATTCGGCTCTGACCGAATCCCCCGCCGATAGCATCGGGCATTTTTCCTGACAGGACCAGTTGGTGATACGGCAGCATCCGTCGGCCTTCACACCCGGAAATCTCCAACTGGTGTTCCAGGGAATTGGCATCCACGCGCACGCCCATGGAGGACAGCTCGACAGCTCGCTGAATCACCGGGTACCATAACAGGATATCACCATTCAGCTCCCAATCGTCATAGTCAGGAGCCCTATGGGTGTGTATCTTTCCGCTATTGAGCGGCGCACCGATCTTCATGACGAAAACGGCGCCCTTTTCCTTGACAACCAGCTCTTCCCTTTCAGCCGGTTCCAATTCCGGGTAAAGATCTTCAAGTTCCTGTGCGGTTATGAAGAATATCTCATCGGGGAGTTGTTTCCCCAGCTGAGGATAAACGCTTGATATATATGCTTCTGTGTCCTTAAGCACCTGAAAGATTTCCTGAGCGGTTTCTTTCAGAAGCACCAGGGAACGGTCTTCCTTCTGGATGATCTTTTCCCAATCCCACTGTGCCACATAAAGGCTGTGCAGGTTATCCAGCACCTCGTCCCGGCGAATTGAGTTTGTTTCTGTGTATAGGCCTTCCCCGTCCTTGAACCCGTAACGGTATAGGGCCATTCGTTTCCATTTGGCCTGTGAAATGATCATTTCCAGCCTGTCCCCGCCTATTCCGGGCACATCAAATGAAACCGGCCTCTCATGGTCATTGAGGGTGTCATTCATACCGGATTCAGGTCGGATGAACATCGGAGCAGTGACACGGAGGAGATTCAGTTTTTCAGCCAGTTTTTTCTCGAAAAAGTCTTTTAACTCCTTGATTGCCTTTTCCGTTTCAATCAAAGACAGTTTGGGCTCATAACCGACAGGAATCACATGATAGCGTTTTTTCATGGAGGCCTCCTTGTATTCAGATGGGTTGGATATCACATCGTGCTGTTATATTGTTCAACGAGACTATCATATCCAGTTTTTAACTTAGGGTCAATGGCTAACAAGAGCAAAACAGCGGATTAACTTTCACAAATTAACCGTTTATCAGTCCAGACTTAAAATAGCTAAAATCATCAAAAAAAGACTCAATGAATTTGGCCAATCCATCCTCATTGTGAAGAGGCGCAATCCTATCGGCGTGCTCCTTCACGTGTGCGGGTGCATTCTCCATCGCAACCCCAACACCTGCATATTGAAGCATCTCAATATCATTCTCCTGATCACCTAATGCCATGATTTCCTCTGGCAGGATACCCAGCGTCTCCGCCAGCCGTTTCAGACCGTAGCCCTTATTTATTCCTGAACACATGATATCCAATCCATTCTCGATGGATATGGTGGTTTCCAGTTCGGGAATGGCGTCAATATGATCCCTGACTTTTGTGATAATGTCCGGACTGTCATCCATGACAAGCAGTTTATAAAACAATTCTGTTTCCAGGGCTTCCGGCAAGGGGCCGTCACCCAGCAATTCTATCCGGATCCGCTGCTGTTCCGGAAGGGTCGCGTTCTTCCTCGCCCATTCCTCAGACAGGAAGCGCAAATGCCTGGTATAAATCGTCTCACGGGTGTAGAACTGATAATACAGCCCCCTTTCATCCAGCCATTCCAGCAGTCTCCTAAGAACTGTCGAAGGCAAAGGGTTTCCCGCCAGAACGGTCTCAGTTGCAGGGTCGTAAATAAGACCGCCGTTGTTGGTGATTACAGGGCTGTCCAGGCCCAGCACATCATATATTCCACGTACCCCTTCATAGGTCCTTCCTGTGGCCAATACGACCATTACACCTTTTGAACGGATCCATTTTATCACCCTTAATGTTTCCGGGCTGACTCCACGGTCCGCATCCAAAAGTGTCCCGTCCAAATCCGCCGCTATCAATTTGATCAAAGTAGTCACCCCATCTGCGAAATCTCTCTCTACATTATACCCTACTCTTCCGGCACAGTCCAAATCACGTTCTAATCGAAGTTAATACGCTGTTTAAACATAAAAAAGGAGCCCTGCGCGGGCTCATTGTGAATCAGATCTGTTCCCTGCCATCCATCTGGAGGATTTCCAGATACATCTGGCAGTATTGATCATAGTCCATTATCTTTGTCGTATCGATTTCATCTTCATCACACATCTCAACATATGAGCTATACTTTTCCTTAAGTTTTCCCTCATTGAACATAGGGCCTCCCCAAGCGAGGATCTCACCCCCGCATTTTCTTATATTTCCATTATATAGCATTGGGGAGTACTGTCAACAATTCCATTATATTTCCTTCAGTTTCCGGAGAAAAGAGGGGTTGAGAGATAACGTTCCCCTGTATCGGGAAGCAGGACCACCAACTGTTTACCAGCCCATTCCGGACGCTTTGCGATTAGGATCGCAGCTGCAAGAGCAGCCCCAGAGGATATCCCCAGGAGAAGACCTTCTGTTTTGCCTAGCAGCCGCGCCATTTCAAAAGAGGTCTCGTTGTCAATCTGAATGATTTCATCCACAGCCTCTGCGTGGAAATTATCCGGAACAAAGCCCGCTCCGATTCCTTGGATCTTGTGCGGTCCCGCCATCCCGCCCGAAAGCACCGGAGAGTCCTTGGGCTCAACTGCAAAAATCCGAATTCCGGATTTTCTGGCTTTCAATACTTCTCCCACCCCGCTTATGGTGCCGCCTGTCCCGACACCGGCCACGAATCCATCAACCTCTCCTCCAGTGTCCTCCCAGATTTCCTCTGCAGTGGTCACCTTATGGATTGCAGGATTTGAGGGATTTGTGAATTGCTGGGGCATGAATCCGCCCGGCAGTTCCTGTACCAGCTCCTCTGCTCTGCGGATAGCGCCCTTCATTCCCTCTGCCCCGGGTGTGAGGACAAGCTCCGCTCCCAAAGCAGCCAGAAGGCTTCGACGCTCCATGCTCATGGTATCAGGCATGGTCAGGATCAACCGGTATCCCCTGCTTGCTGCAACCCATGCGAGCCCAACCCCTGTATTGCCGCTTGTGGGTTCAACGATGACTGAATCCGGTTTCAGAATACCGCGGTCCTCAGCGTCCCTGATCATAGCCCAGGCGATCCTGTCCTTGACACTCCCCCCTGGATTGAAGTATTCAAGCTTGGCGACCAAGGGTGTTGTCAGTCCATTGGCTTCAGAAAACCTCTTAAGGTACAGCAGCGGTGTCTTTCCAATAAGATCAGTAAGGTTTTCGGCAATTCGTTTCATCGATATCCTCCTCAGAATCAATTTGTGGATCAGCTCCTAATTACTTACCCAATTCTGCCACGGCCAACCGGGCAATCACTGTTTTTCCTCCCAATGCCACTGCTTGCCGGAAGTGCTCCGCACTAGTATCCTTTTTTCCTTCTGCAGCATCTATACGGCCGAGAAAGAGATGGCTCGTTGCGTCGATAAGGGGTGCGGGTGAGGCTGAGAGCAAATCTGCAAACTGCGCCCTTGCATTATCCAGATTTCCTGAGAGAAACGCTATCCCTCCCTGAGTCCCCTGAATTGCGATTTGCAGTTCCTTGTTCTTAATGGTCATCTCAAGATACTCTTTTCCCCGTTCATACATACGCCGGGCTTCCTTCTCCCTGTCTGCAAGGATCAGTATGCTAACAAGATTGTTGTAGTAATGGGCCTTGTATATCCCGTTCAAATCGTCCAGCTCTATGGATCTGATGATTTTAAGGGCCTTATCGAATTCCCCTGTATAGCAGACACCAGCGGCCTGATTGATGCGCAGCATATCCAGCTGTTTTGGATCCTTGACCTGAGCCATCTCTGCTTCATAGGCTGCCAGGAATGCTTCAGGATCGCACCGGTTGGACAGCAGCGAGATGATATTCTTCTGATGCTTCATTTGCCGCTGGGTCCAAATCAGCAAACCGGCAATAACTGCTCCTGCCAGATAGAATACCCAGGTTCCGAAGCTGTTTGCTGCGAACTCGATCCCTAACCATACACCGATAACGATCACCAATAGCCAGATAATATTGTTTTTCATAATGTGAGTCACCTTTCTTCGTTTGTTCCAATGCACTGTCAACTTAAAATACTATTTGTCATTGCGAGAAGCGCAGTGACGCGGCAATGACACGCTCTGTTATGTTTTAAGAGGGTACTAGTATGCCTTTATATTATAGCATGAGTTCCAATATGATATACTTTTACCAGAACCACCCCAGGAGGTCTCATGAATTCGCCTATCTACCACGAAGCCACTCTGTCCCTGTGTCCGGAGTGTCATGAACGGATACCCTGCAAAATTGTTCTTCAGGAGGGACAGGTCTTTCTACATAAGAAGTGCCCGATACACGGTTTTTTCAGCGTACTGATAGAGGAGGACGCAGAATTCCACCTAAACAGGCGTTCCTTCGACAAACCGGGAACAGATTCCCGCAGGCAGACAGAATCCCGGCTCGGTTGCCCCTTTGACTGCGGCCTCTGCCCTGAGCATGACCAGCACAGCTGCATCGCCATTTTTGAAATCACCGGTGTTTGTGATCTGGGATGTACTGTGTGCTTTGCCGGTTCCGGCATCGGTTCTCATGTGCCTCTTGAAAAGCTGAAGTCCATGACAGAGTTCATACTGGAAACCGAAGGGGGACAGCTTGAAATCCTTCAGATCAGTGGCGGCGAGCCGACTTTACACCCCGATCTGATCCCTTTCCTTGAGTATCTCCGGCAGAAGCCGATCCGCCATATCATCCTCAATACCCACGGTCTGACACTGCCCGGAAGACCGGAACTTCTGGAGGCATTTGCCTCATACACGACGGGATTTGAGCTGTATCTTCAGTACGATGGAGTAACGGAGCAGCCCTATGAATTCCTGCGCGGCCGTCCGCTGCTCCGTGAAAAAGAGCTCTTGCTGGAGCTCCTGAGTCAGCACAGCATCACCGTCACTCTCGCAGTCACGGTTGCTGAGGGAATCAACGATGACCAGCTGGGCCGATTGTTCCAGTTAGGGCTTAAAACCCCTTCAGTCCGGGGAATCTGTTTCCAGCCCCTGGCCCGTTTCGGCCGCCTCCCTGAATCAAAGGCCTTTATCCCTGTAACACCCACCGGTATTGTACAGCGACTATGCCGGCAGACTGGGAACCTGCTCACTAAGGAGGATTTCATTCCCCTGCCCTGCAATGTGGAACGGGTGATTGTCTCGTATCTGTTGAAAAGAAACGGCGCTTTCATGCCCATTACCCGGCAATCGGAGATCAGGAGCATGCTGCCGCTGATCGACAACACACTGAATGTTCATCTGGAGGACCTGGAAAAGGCCGCGAAGGAAAAACTCAGGACTGGCTCTGACTGGTGCAACTGTTTCCAACTGTTTCGGGATATCCAGAAACGATTCCCCAAATCGTTTACGGCAGGGTCCATATCTGCGCGGAAGGCTTTTCTTGATTCGGAAACCTTTCGGATCACCATTGTATCCTTTGTAGATGCCTGGAATTTCGACCTCAAATCCGCCCAGAAAGAATGCGTTCATCTGGTCACCACGGATATGAAACGGATACCATTCTCCATGTACAACACACTGTACCGAGGGATGGACTCATGACTTATGCCGTGATGCTTGCACCATCCAATTGGCCTTACCTGGCGATTCCCGCAGGTATCACGATCCTGACCGGTGCCATCCTGATCAACTTCCTCCGGTATCGGCCGGAAGAGGACAAGAGGGCATTTCAGCTTTCCTCGGTGGACACACTGTCCATGAGTCTGTTCGCTGCAGGGGCTGCAGGGCTGATCACACTGAAATGGGGGATGTTCAGTGCCGGTTCATTTAAAACCGTGATTCAGGCCATAGGGCTGCTGCTTTTTTACGGTGGTATCCTCGTGAATCTCTTTGGCCGGAAATGGTTGGGGGCCAACTGGTCCGATCAGATCCGCATCAGACAGACCCACGTGCTGGTCCAGTCCGGCATTTACCGCTGGATACGTCATCCGCTCTATGCCAGCACCATCGGCATGCTGCTTGGAGCCGGCCTTGTGTATACCAATGCACTGGTACTGGCCCTCACCCTCCTGGCCTTTGTTCCCATGATGATCTTCAGGGCCAGGCAGGAGGAAACCCAACTCGCCGCCATTTTTCCTGAGTATGCCGACTACCGCCAGCAGGCCGGAATGTTCCTGCCCAGGCTGTTTAAAAGGAGAGCCCGATGACAATCGTGAAGCCAGTTGAGATATCCGCCCATGGATTTGCCTGGTGCCGCTGGGGTGTAGCCGTCCTGGTCTGGCTGACCCTGATTTTCAATCATCCGGCCCCCCTGGCTGTTGCCACCCTAATCCTGGTTCTTTCCGCCGTGCTTAAGGTGCGCAACGCGCCCCTGATCTGGCTCCACAGGGTAACACTGGGCCGTTTCATTCCAAGTGCTGTTGTTGTGGTGGATGAGATCGCCATGGCCTTCGCCCATTGGCTGGGGTTTGTTTTAGCGGCACTTTGCCTGCTTGCGTGGATCATCGCTCCGTACCCCATCCCATTTATCGCCACTGCGCTGCTAGGTATCGCTAAGGGTGCAGGCGCATTGGGTTACTGCTCCGGAGTTAAGCTTTACCAATGCATGCACAGTGATACCTGCTGCAGCTTCATGAGAAATCCCAATGCCTGACGCCCATTTTTTCAGATCGGACTGGGGAATTTACCCGATCCTGTTCCGGTGGGGCTCATTCCAGATCACCAGCTATATGGTCATGATCCTCCTTGGCCTTGGCAGCGCCCTGCTGCTATATCGACACACCGTTTCCCGAAGCATGGCAAGACGCACCCGGGATACATGGCTGATACCGGTCCTGGCCATCTTTTTCGGAGCTCTAGGAGCCAAACTCCCCACACTCCTGACCCTTTCCCCTGACGGATGGAACAGCACTCAGGCCGCTCTTGCACTTACCTCAGGCAAAACCATTGTCGGCGGCCTGATCGGCGGCTGGCTGGGTGTTGTTTCGGCCAAGGGTTTTCTGGGTATCAGGGAACGCAGAGGCAATCAGTTCGCCCCGGCTCTTGCACTGGGTCTGGCCTTCGGCCGCATGGGCTGTCTGCTTCAGGGCTGCTGCTACGGCACAGCAACGGGCCTTCCCTGGGGGATCGATTTCGGTGACGGATTGCTCCGGCATCCGACTCAGGGCTATGAGATCCTGTTCCACCTGACCGCCTGCGCCATCCTGCTGCTGACTGGCGCCTACCGAAAGCCCGGCGGCATCGCCCTTAAATACTACTTCATCAGCTACCTCATCTTCCGCTTCACCCTCGAGTTCATCCGTGTAGAACCGCGCCTGTGGCTTAACCTCACAGGGTATCAGCTGGCGGCGATGGTATTTGTTCCGGTTCTGGCATTTGCGGTTTACAGAGAAGGCAGATTAAAGATCTCGCTGAATGAATAAACATCGGAACCACCGAATTCACCGAAGGCACCGAAAACACCGAAATTCAGTTGTCATATCTTTTTACGGTGATTTCGGTGAATTCGGTGGTTCCAATTTTTTATCTTACATCCTTTTAAGGAGGTCCACCCATGAATCTGAGGAAGATAGGCATGTTCAGCCTGGGATTTTTCGGCACCGCTCTTTTCATCATTCCCGGTATGATGCTGGCCGGAATACATCCTGCTCTCATCATCGTATACATCGCTGCGGAGGTTGCCTTGCTGGTCTTTTCAATCCGGGCGTACCGTCGGAAGGTGTGGGATGAATGGCTGACCATCGGAATCATCATCGCCGGCACAGCGAAGGTCGGATTCATGGTGACCCTTGGCTGGTGCATTTCCATGGTGGCAAACAACTATTGACCGCATCCACTTGACAGGCCCCTGCAACAGGCGTATCATGTAGACAAATCTGAATTTTCCAAAAATAAAGCGATGATCAGGAAGAGTACATCTGGCTGAAGTCCCAGAGAGCTGCCGGGCGGTGAAAGGCAGCACTGAAGCCCTGATGGAATGGGCCTGTGAGCGCGGTCTAATCACTGCCGGTTCCCTGCCGTTATACAGGGGCGCATATGCATGTATGCGCAGGAGAGGACCGCAAGGTCAATCAGGGTGGTACCGCAGGAGATTCCTCTCTTGTCCCTCAGGGATAAGGGAGTTTTTGTTTTTTGTTATAAGAAGAGAGAGAAGATTTTAGCCACGGATAACACGGATTTACACGGATAAGGCATCATTGTCTCCCTCCGGGAGGGGGATGTCACGCAGTGACAGGGGGAGTCTGCGTGTTTTGATGGATTTCGTCTCGCAGACTCCTTCCGTCAGCTGCGCTGCCACCTTCCTCCCGGAGGAAGGCAAAACTTCATGCCTTATCCGTGTCCATCCGTGTTATCCGTGGCAAATGGTTTAGTCCCTACAAACCCAAAAGAGAGGTGTTTCCATGAAAAAGTACGATCAGATTACCAAGGTAGTCCTGCCTGAATCCGAAATCCCCAAGCAATGGTACAACATCCAGGCGGATTTGCCGAACCATGCACTGCCATACTACAGCCCTGTGACCGGTAAGCCCATCACGCCGGAGGAGATCTCTGTCATCTTCCCAATGGAGCTGATCATGCAGGAGGTGACTCAGGACAGGTATGTCGATATCCCGGAGCCTGTGCGCAAGGAATATGCCCGTTATCGTCCCGGAACCCTATACCGGGCGACCAATCTGGAAAAACTGTTGGACACACCGGCACGGATCTATTACAAGTACGAAGGAGCCAACGCCACAGGCAGCCATAAGCTGAATACTGCGCTGCCCCAGGCTTACTACAACAAGGCTGCAGGAATCAAGCGCCTTGCAACCGAAACCGGTGCCGGACAATGGGGAAGTGCCCTCAGTATGGCCACCAACCTCTTCGGGTTGGAATGCATGGTGTATATGGTCAAAGTAAGCTATAACCAAAAACCCTACCGCCGTTCCTTCATGAAAACCTTCGGGGCCCAGGTCATTGCCAGCCCCAGCCCCATGACAGTCAATGGCAGAACCATCCTGGCGCAGGACCCCGACTGTACAGGCAGCCTTGGTATGGCCATCAGTGAAGCGGTGGAGGATGCCGCATCCCGCGCTGACACGAATTATGCCCTGGGCAGTGTTCTGAATCATGTTTGCATGCATCAGACCGTTATCGGCATAGAAGCAAAGAAGCAGCTGGAGATGATCGATGAATATCCTGACGTGGTGCTGGCATGCTGCGGCGGCGGAAGTAATTTCGCCGGCATTGCCTTCCCATTCCTGCAGGACCGTTTCAAAGGAAACAAAGTTCGTACTGTAGCAGTGGAACCCACTGCATGCCCCACACTGACCAAGGGCATCTATGCTTATGATTACGGCGACACTGCCAAGGTGGCCCCCATTGCTAAAATGTACACCCTGGGACACGACTTCGTACCTGCCGGGATCCACGCAGGCGGCCTTCGGTACCATGGCGCTTCTGCGCTGGTAAGTCAGCTGCATAACGAAGGACATATCGAAGCTCAGGCATATCCCCAAAAGTCCGTATTCGAAGCGGCAGTCCAGTTCGCCCGAGCTGAGGGAATCGTTCCGGCTCCCGAATCTGCCCACGCAATCCGCGGCGCAATCGAGGAAGCGCTGCAGGCTAAAGAAACAGGCGAGGAAAAAGTCATCCTATTCTGTCTCAGCGGACACGGTTATTTTGATTTCGGCGCTTACGAGAACTATTTCGGCGGCCATTTGCTGGATATCGATTATTCTCAGGAAGCCGTTGAAAAATCACTGACAAAATTGCCCCATATCGATTAGGACCGTAGAATAACGAATCCCCCCGCAGGTCATCATGATTCCTGCGGGGGGATTCGCTTTATTCCACTGTCAGCTTGTAGAGGGCGTGCGCATAGATTTTGGTCATCTGGATCAGATGTTCCACGCCGATGAACTCGTTTTTCTGGTGAGCCAGCTCGGGCATGCCAGGCATCAGGGGGCCGAAGGCCACGCAATTGGCCATGGCTCTGGCATACGTTCCACCGCCGATAGTGATCGGCTGTGATTCCATATCCCCTGTCTGTTCACGGTAAACGCCCATCAGGGTTTCAATAAGCGGATGGTCTTTGGGGAAGTAAATGGGTTTCTTATGTTCGTGATGTTCGATTATAATGCCTGTCCCAGCCAAGACATCCCGGATTCCTGAATAAACTGCTTCATCAGAATTGGTGATGGGATAACGGATGTTCACAGTCACGTTCACTTCCGCCTCTGTTCCCTTGATCATTCCTACATTGAAAATAAGCTTACCCGAATCCGCATCCTCAAAGCCGCAGCCGATATGCTCTCCGTAGTATTCCAAGCCGATCCGGTGGCAATAAGTGCTTACCAGATCGCGCATATCCCCAGGAGCCAGGGGCAATCTGCCCAGAAACAGCATCATGTGGGAGATGGCATTCACACCTTTTTCAGGCAGGGAACCATGGGCAGATACGCCGTGAACTTTTATGCGGGTCCCGTTTGCTTCCGTGAATGTCTCTATCTTCACATCCGCTTCCAGCCCGTACGCCTTCGCTATATCACTCATGTCATCGGCACCTTCAAGCAGCACCTCACAGCTGTCAGGGACCATATTGGGACGGTTGCCTCCATTGATGGATACAAGCCTGATTCCTTCTCCTGTATAAGGCTTCGTTAGCGGTTTTACCAGATCGAAAATCAGGATGCCTTTTTCACCGTGGATGGCAGGAAAATCCGCATCCGGAGTGAAGCCGAAATCAGGAGCGGGCATTTTAGAAAAATAGTGGTCCATACATTCCCAGCCGCTTTCCTCATCCGTGCCGAAAATGATCCGGACTTTCTTCTTCATGGGAGCGCCGGTTTCCTTCAGGGCTTTCATCGCATAAAGTGCCGCCACGGCAGGTCCTTTATCATCGATTGCACCGCGACCGTAGATCCGTCCGTCAGCAATGATTGCTCCGTAAGGAGCATAATCCCAGTTATCCCCTTCCGGCACAACATCGATATGCGCAAGGATGCCCAAGGTTTCCGAACCCTGTCCCAGATCGGCGTGCAGGGCGTAATTATCGATGTTTTCCGTTTCAAATCCCATGGTTTCACACAGGTTCAGCGTATAATCCAGACACTTCTGGATTCCCTCACCAAAGGGCATATCCCCCACCGGCGCTTCCTTCACACTTCGGATCCTGATCATTTCCTGAGCGGTGCGGATGATGTCATCCCGCATGTTGTCGACAATAGCGTTAAGATTATTCATAACAGCCTCCCATAATAGTTTATGGTTCTATTATTCCTTAATTCAGGATTCTTGTGGACATTATTACAAAAGCTTAAGGAATTAAGATCATTCGCAAGATAATTAAAGGACATTGGAAATATTTATTCTTTTCGACTGTTTTCATGTGGAATGCACGGGTATAATCAGGGTAGTGTACTATAGAGTACCGGTATGAGGAGGAGCAAAATGACTGGAAAAGTCAGGGCAATGATTGATCAGATCGTTGAACAACGATCTCACGGCAATGCTACCATCCGTTCAACAACACGGACAAAACTCATCTTAAAAGGAATTGATGTTGACAGCTTTACACATGCGACGGTCGATGATCCAACGGTTATCGAGAAGCTGAAGCTGATTGCGAAAGATATGAATATTACCTTTGAAGGAGGCCGATAGAATGGGTATCAAGACCGCTAACTCTTCAAAACAAACGGTTGACGCGATTGTGACCGATCTTCAGTCCCAATTCCAAGGTATCTCTCCAAAGCTGATCGTTCTTTTCGCATCATCCGCCATTGATCAGGACAAGCTGATCAATCAGATGAAGTCCACGTTTGCAGAAGCCGAAATAATCGGTTGCTCAACAGCTGGGGAAATTACCAGCGGAAAAATGATGAAGGGTTCTGCAGTAGCGATGGCACTCAATACGGATGTCGTTGAAGATCTGAAAGTCGAGGTTCTTCATGGCATCAGTGAAAATTCCTCAGCCAGAACGGCTATGGATGCCTTCGAAGCGCATTATGGAGAATCTGCACATGCCATGGACATCAAAAAATATGTAGGTTTGGTTCTGATGGACGGTTTGAGCGGGTCTGAAGAGCAGATCATGGATTCGATAGGCGATTCAACGAATATCACTTTTATTGGCGGTTCCGCCGGTGATGATTTGAAATTCCAAAATACATACGTCTATGTCGACGGCAAGGCGCATACCGATTCGGCTGTCCTGGTACTGATGAAGCTTAAGAAAGGTTTCGATATCGTAAAGACCCAGAGCTTCAACGCATTGGATAAAACACTGAAGGTAACGAAGGTTAGCGAAAAGGACCGTCAGGTATTTGAATTCAATAACATGCCTGCAGTTGATGCCTATGCTCAGGCAATAGGCGTTGCAAGCCACGAAGTGGACACGCATTTCATGTCAAATCCAGTAGGTGTTGTAATTGATGAAAATGATATTTTCGTCAGAAGCCCGCAGCGCAGTAAAGATGGAAGCATCATATTCTACTGCGGGATACCTGACGGCATGAGCGTTTCGCTGCTGGAATCCACTGACATCATCGGGGATACACGAAATGCATTGGCTGCAAAAGTGGAAGAAATGGGGGGCATCTCGGGAATCATCAATTTCAACTGTATTCTCAGAACCCTTGAACTTGAGCAGGAAGGAAACACAGAGGCGTATGGTGACCTGTTCAAAGATATTCCGACCGTAGGTTTTTCGACCTATGGTGAAGCGTATATCGGTCACATTAACCAGACTGCAACAATGCTGCTACTGAAGTGATTCGACCTCAAAGAACGCATGCCATCCCGGATGCGTTTCTTTTTTTATTGTCATGAAGGTTACGACTGGCTCAACCCGCCGCTCTTATAAATCGAAGCCACTTCTTCCGGCGTAAGGAACCGCCACTTTCCACTTTTCAAATCCCCCAGTGAAATGGCCATGATGCGAACCCGGACAAGACGGAGTACTTTGCATCCCAAAGCCTCGCACATCCGGCGGATCTGGCGGTTCATACCCTGGGTCAGGATAATGCGGAAACGGTCCTTCTGAATTTGCGTCACAACTGCCGGCCGGGTCATCCGACCATCCAGATCCACACCTTCGGACATCCTTGCCAGGAACTCCGCTGTCACCGGGCGGTCGATTCGCACTTCATACTCCTTCTCATGAAAGTTGGCAGCCCGCATGATGAAATCAGCAAACTCACCATCATTTGTCAGAAAAATCAGCCCTTCAGACTCCTTGTCCAGACGGCCGATCGGGTAAAGACGGGTATCGTGGCCCACGAAACTGACGATGTTTTCTTTCACCTTGGGATCAGCAGTGCATTCGATGCCTCGGGGCTTATTGAGGGCCACATAAACTTTAGCCCCTCCAGGGCTCACTATTTTGCCGTCTACGGCGATTTCATCCGATGTCTCTGCCTGTGTACCAAGAGCCACCACAATGCCGTTTACCGTGACTCTCCCTTCCTCTATCAGGGTATCCGCTTTTCTCCGTGAACAAAATCCCCAGTCGGACAGTAATTTATTGATCCGCATGCTTGATCCTCCAACAATAAACTGAGAGGGTTCTCCTCTCAGTTTATTGTATCATATATATTTTTTTACGATACTGTCCAGGGTTCCGTCCTTTTTAAGATCGTTGAAACCCTCATTGAAGATCGTGATGATGCTGCTCAGATCCCTGACACGGGTGAATCCCATGTTACTCACATTCTCCCGGCTGACCGTTTCTACGTATGCGGCCCGTTCAAGTCCCTGACCTTTCAGGTGCGTATTCAAATGATAATCTCCGGAATAAAGGTCCATGATCACTGCATCAACCTGGCTTTTCAGCAGCCGTTTGAAAAGAGTTTCCTCATTCAAGGAAGGTTCCTTGCGGATGGATGAATCCTTATCAAAGGCTGGGAAATAGGTATAGCCCTGGATTATGCCTACCCGCTTGCCGCTCAGGTCCTCCAGCTTGCCCGCCTTCAGCCCTGAGTCTTTCCGTATGTAAAAACCGAAGGATTCCTCATTTCTGTAGGATGATGAAAAAATCATGGTTTTCTCTCGGTCGCTGTCCCGGCTGATATTCGGGATCATATCACACGCCCCTTCCTTTATCATTCGCAGGGCTGTATCCCAAGGTGTGATATAAGGTATGAGCTCAATGCCCTTTCGTTTGAAAATCTCCCTCAGAAGGTCGATATCGATCCCTTCCACATGATTCGTTTTTCGGTTGAGAATGATGTATGGCGCATAGGGGGAGGTTGCCAGAATGATTTTCTTCTGCTCTCCCGCCTCTGCTGATTGTCTCTGGCAGGCGTCGAATTCGAAATTAAGATCCTCAAGACGGCTCAGCGCTTGACTCATCACTGCAACGGACCGATTTTCCTCTTCAATCGAATGGCCGATCTCGGCAGTGGTATCCGCCGCCTCCTCAACTCCCTGTGCAAGATTCATAACAAGCTCACGGGCTTCCGCAAAATCGCTCATCAATCGGGTCATCTCGTCAGCGAATACCTGATTCCCTTCAGCCGCATCGCTGGTAGCTGATTCAACCTCGTCGAGCCCTGATACAGCTTGACCAAGACGCCGTGATTGCCGGTCAATTTCCCGAACACCTTCCCCCATGCCGTCCTTGGTGTTTCCGGCAATCTGAACGATCGATTTGATGAGACCGGTGATATTCTGTACAACTGACGCGGTTTCCGAAGAAAGCTTTCTCACCTCATCAGCGACTACAGCGAATCCTTTGCCGTGCTCTCCGGCACGCGCCGCTTCAATGGAAGCGTTCAGCGCCAGCAGATTAGTTTGAGCAGAAATCCGGTCGATTCCCTGTACCATCTCCTCTGCCTGGGTTGTAATGGATTCCAGTCTGTTCACATGTCCGATTGATTCCTTAAGATGATCCTCCAACAGCTTGAACGCTTCCACTGTTTCCATGATTTCTAACCGTTTAGCATGAACCTCTTCGTTGGCGATTTTTGCTGAACGTGCAAGCTCGACTGCTCTGGCGGAATGTTTCTCAACCTGCTGATAGACCCGGTCCACCAATGCCTCTGTCGATTGGAGCCCCGCAGACTGTTCCTCCGAGTAGGCCGTCAGATTCTCGATCCGGTTCAATACCTCCTGCATTTCCAGCTGCAGTTCCTCCACAGAGAACGCGAATTCACCGATCAGGCGCATATACTCACTGGACAGAGTCTTATATGTATCTTCCCGGCACTCCTCCTCCTTTTGCATCCCAGTCGGACCACTCTGCGCGACCGCTGTTCCGGGACGTCTTATCAAAAAAATGATGAATGCCAGTTCTACCAGTGAAACAGCTGTAACAATTCCAGTCAACAATCCGCCCACCCCTTTTTCCATATTACGCCATATTATTCATGGCTTTAATTCATTATATCCTGCATATCATCTAAAGCAAGGTCTTAGAGGCCGCTGTATCAGGCCATTTGCTGATAGAATTTTCACGCAGCGAATATTCATACACTGCATAGGATAACGTTTTCACCGGCAGAGCGGCTGACTCTTCCTTACAACTGGATCCCTCATGCATTTCTCGGATACTTATGTAACGGTAAGCAAAAAAATTTCCACCGCAACGGGCAGAAATTTTTGAGCATTCTTCATTCAGGCAATCATTTCCTGATCCTTTGGTATCACAATTTCGAAAGCCAGCGTACCATCCTTTGAATTCAACCTGAATTCTCCATCCAAATCGTCCCTCACAATATCACGGGCCTTTTGAAGACTGGACCCGCTGCCGCTTTCCTGATAGGGCTTTTCGAAGAGTTGGTCCAGTGCCTCTGCTGTCAGGCCTTTTCCATTGTCCTGATATTTGATGATCCAGTTGGCATCGTCCTCAGTGACCTTGATATCGATATCTCCACCGGATATACCTGATAAACCGATATCCAGAGAATAAACGACCAGGGCTGTGAGCATCTGAGAATAGAGCTCCGGATCACCGAACACGACAATGGCATCCGGACAGTCAATATCAACCATATGGCCGGTCTTCTTGAACCGGCTTCCAAACCCTATAAGAACCTGCTCAATATAATCTCCGAGCCTGAAATTGAAGCCCTTCCTGCTGATTGATTTCTCCAGCGGACGAGGGGGTATGGTTTCCTGGTACAGGTGATCGATACTGTCCCTCAGGGTAGCATCAATCTGATTCGTCATGACAGTCACACCTTGCAGATATAACTCCAAATCCTCTTTCCTCATGGATTTGATGCTGTATACTCCCTGAAGCTGCCGGGTTGCTTCCTGAAGCTGCACGATCTGCTTCTGTAATGCATCCAGGTTCCCACGAAGATAACGGATCACCGGCATATCTTCAATGCGATCGGGTTCCTCAGTGAGCTTCATAGCCTCTTCCATACTGCGCAGACGCTTCAACGTATCTTCCAGCTCACCTGACCGTTTTTTTATAAGGCTTTCAAGTTCTTCGTTGAATTTCTTCAGTTCCAGATCGGTCCTGCGGCGATAGGTCATGTCACGGGTAACCCCGATGATTCCACTTCCGAATGTTTCGTGATCATGAAATGCCAGAGCAACCGTCTCTCCTGTTTTAATCAGTCTGTTCTTGGTGACGATTTCCAGATCGATCGGCCGTACTGACCCGCCCGACATTCTGTTGGCAGACTTGATTTCCGCATTGAAGTACTCATGACTGTCGCGGGTCAGCAGGTCCTTGAAGGATTTCTTCACCAGATCCTTCGCCGTATGGCCCCAAACCCTTTCAGAGGACGGTGAGATATAGAGGACTTTCCCATCCGGATCCGCAAACCAGACAACATCTGATATGCGTTCCATGAACAGGTTGAAAAGCTGGCCGGCATCCTTAAGTTCCTTTTCCAGCTTCTTCTCACGGATACGGATATCCGATACAGCCTTATCAGGCAATTCCTTTTCGGCGTTCATCATTTCGATCATATCATTGGCATCAGCGGCTTCTTCAACAAGCTCTGATGCGATGACGGTTTCTTCATTAATAAACGGGGCACCCCAGATTGGATCTTCAAGAACGGGAGTTTCTGGAGTTGAACCTGTCCAGCTCTTATCTTTGATATAAAGCTCCCGTGTCATCTGATTTCGCGTATAGGACTGGACGCAGCCCAGAACGATTCCCGTGATGAACAGAAAGTTATGCATCATAAGGGTTTCTGCTGTGAACGCACTGTAGAGAACTGCACCTGCATTATAGGATATCAGGATCACCAGACCACAGATCAGCGATGTGATGAACTCCAGTCGGAGAATGCCATAACACAGCATGATGTGAATCAGCAGGCCTGCAAAATATGCGCCTGAAACCGATGATGGAGCGAAGAACATCATGGAAAGAGTACCTGCGCTGCTGAGGATCAGTCCGCCTATGGACATGAATCCGCTGTAGTCCTGAGCCGGCTTCCAGTATGTAAGCATGATTCCTGTTATTGCAAAGGGCAGAACGCCTAAGAAACGAATTGACCAGACCAGATACCGTAGTTCCGGCATGATCATCCAGTCCAACAAAGCATAAAGTGCGCATATCATGGCCAGCAAAATCAAGCCGCTGCGGTGATATTTCAGCTGAGCTTCCTGGATGTATTCCTGGAATTCCTCTTCCTGATCCTCATTGAATTTCATTGTAAAGGGATTCATTTTTCCATCTGGGATATCTGAAGTAAACAGTTCCTTGAAGTTTTGGTGTTTTATCATTTTAATGCCCTCCAGAATACGAATCGGCTGTGAAGCTTCAATGAAATCATTTTACCAGAATTCCTCTTTTTTAGCCAGAACCGTCGTATTCGATTGAACCTGAGTCTCCCAGGGTATCTATGGCTCAGGAGGTGATTGAATGCAACCCATCACACTGTTTACCAGCCCAACCTGACCGCACTGCAAGACAGCAAAAGCTTTTCTGTCAGAAAAGCATATCCCCTATCAGGAAAGAGACATCACCACGGATGCCGATGCAAGAAAGACATTGATGAAGCAGCATATCATGGGCGTTCCCGCCTTCGAGATCAACGGTCAGTTCGTTACAGGACTGGATCCCAAAGGTATTGAAGAAGCACTTAAGCATGAAGTGTTCCCATGCCCGCAATGTGGTCGGAGCCTGCGTGCCCCAACAGGTAAAGGCAAGCTCAAAATCACCTGCCCAAGCTGCGGAAATCAGTTCATTAAAGAATAACAAAAGGTGACTGAGCTAAAGCTCAGTCACTCTGTTTATCTTATGTTTGCATAAAGCCGTTCTTCACTTAGAATTTCTTTTGAATAGGATGTGCTGTAAGAACCGTTTCTGCTGTAAAAGCTCCTTGCACCACCTTCACCCCGATTATACTCAGTGAGAATGCGGTTTACATCCTTATACTCGGCCATCATACCGCTCAGATAAGCCGCTCCTAAACCCAGATTGTATTCCGGTTCGAAAATCTGTTCAGGATTATACTGAAGTCCCAGTACACTTCCGTAACTCTTC
Organism: uncultured Peptostreptococcaceae bacterium; assembly: GCA_964511875.1. Lineage (GTDB taxonomy): Bacteria > Bacillota > Clostridia > Peptostreptococcales > Acidaminobacteraceae > CAZEHS01. The sequence goes on along the minus strand of CAZEHS010000027.1, from coordinate 5,762 downwards.
ATCAAGAACCGCTCTGTGGACGGAATGATCTGCATATATCCCCTATCCCTGCTGCTGCCGACGGAATTCTGATGGAAATTGCTTTCATTACTGATCACCGCCAGAAGGAGGGAGGGACGCAGGTTGAATTTTCTTGAGTAAACCGCGGCCGCCAGCGAACTTCTGTAATCCATCGGGGTACTCTGTTTGATCTGTTCTGCAAGGAGCAGTGTCGACTCCGGGATATCATTCATGTTGAACTGGGTCCCTGAATCTCGAAAAACAGCCTTTCGGGCTTCCAACGCTTGAAGGCTGGCCGCTTCTTCCTCCTGTTTGAGGGCAGCTTCCTCCGTTTTGCGGGCAGCTTCCTGCTCTTCCAGGGCAACCTGCTGCTGCAGCTGCAGAGCAAGCATCTGCTCCTGAGTTACATTTTCTGCCTGCACGGATAGTGCACCGATGATTGGCTGAGACATAACCAGCACCAATGCGATGATCATGAAGCCTCTTAATGAAGCAAAACCCTTTGGAAACATTTTTTTTATAAACAAACTATTCACACCTCTCTTATGATCCCTGACCGCGCCATTAATAGACGGTTGGGATGGTTACGTAAACCAATGCCGTTTTGTATTATTAATTAATGCTGTATTGACGTTTTTGATCAATATAAACTGCAGATACGGGATATTACACATAATAACCACAACCCTCTTCAGGTGGCAAGCAAAAACAATATAGTTGTTATATTCTGAATTTTCTGTTATTGCCCCGACCCAAGTCTATGTCAGGGATTCCCACGCAAAAAAATGTTATTCCATATTATTGAAAACCTCCATTTCCATGGTGGTCAGCTGTTATATATTGGTTTTTCATTGGCTCAAAACGGTCCCGCAAAACAGAAAAATCCCTGCGTCTTTTACCGCAGGGATTCGTTGCTAAAATTCCATTTTTCGAACTTTTACCGATTCCAGTTTTGCCAGTTCGGTTTCCAGAATTGCGATTTCCGCATCCTGTCCGCCGACAAATTCCAGGAGTACAAGTCCAGAAGAACTGCACTGATTTCCGGCTGTTTCATGAAGACCCAGCCTTGTCTTGATGCTGCACCCATGATCCGTTAAAAGTTTTTGAACTTTTAACGCATCTTCTTCCCGATGCCCAATCTCGATGCCCATGATCGTACGCATGACAACGCCTCCTGATAATTATTGATTTCATTGGCATTATGCCCCAAAAACGGCCCTTCAATCACTTTTGTCTGGATATGCTTCAAATCTTGTCATTAAGACGTGCATACCGTTCGTGATCCGCCCAACGGCCATTAATCCGCAGATAGTCCCGTGACAGCCCTTCAAGGCAGAATCCATTGCGGATCAGCACTTTACGAGAAGGCTGATTTCCCGGAATGACATTCGCCTCGACCCGGTGAAGTCCATAGGTGTCGAATGCCAGAGAAACCACCCTATCCACCGCTTCTGTCATCAAGCCCTGGCTTGTATATGCCTTATCCATTTTATAGCCAAGGATACCGGATAAAAACGGCTCCCGGACAATCTGGTTAAGGTTCACAGCACCCACCAGCAATCCATTCTCCTTCGATCTCAACCAGAACCTCAGTCCCCTTACCCTGGCAAACTCCTTAATATGAGCCTTCAATAGAAGTTCCTGATATGGCAGGGTGTAAAAATTCAAATCCCGGCTGGGTTCCCAGGGCTCCAGATGCGTACGGTTTCCATCATAGAAATCAAGTACTTCCCGTGCCAGCGAAGGGTCTGGAATATGGAAGACCATTCGCCGACTTTCCAGGTCCGATCCATAATGCATGTTCATTGATTTAGCCCCCTTCCCGCATTCATTATAACCCGAAGTCCCGTTGATTTCCTTTCGGGCACAAAAAAATCAACTGATAATCATTGCCATCAGTTGATTTCAATCTTCATTGGTTTCTTAACACTTCCGAACAGGTGATTCCAGCATTGGCTTAATGCGCTTGGCGAAAAATACATCGACACCAATTACCGCGATGCAGTAGCCGATAAAGGAACCGCAGAGACTTGATACGATGAAATCAATATCGAAAAATGGTGCCGTTAACAGAAAATTAGTAGCGCATAGTATTCCGCTGAAACCGACTGTTATTCCAGCGATGCTTTTAAAGCTGGTACAATCCTCTACCCAGAGAAAAAGGATGAAGCCGAGAGGAATCATCAGGGCTGCCAGCTCAAACCACATGAACAGCGGCATTCTTGCACCTTCAAAGTCATTGCTCCAGGCTCCTATCAACGAGGCAAAGGGTATCATATTGATAGGGCTGCTTCCTTGGAAACAGCATAAAATCTGCTTGAAGCATGCAATCTGGAATGCGATGCATAAGATAAGATAGGTTCCGAATCCAAGAAACAGCACAGTAGTCCAGAGACGATGTTTTGCCATAGATCATCCATCCTCTTCCATAATTTCCTGTGCTAATTCTACTACATATGCCAATAAAATACAATCCTTATAATGTAAGTTTCACCGGATATGTCCCTGACCCTGAATGAGATATTTACTGGTTGTAAGCTCGCGCAGTCCCATAGGTCCTCTTGCATGGAGCTTCTGGGTACTGATTCCTATTTCCGCACCGAAACCGAATTCCGAGCCGTCCGTAAAACGTGTGGATGCATTGACATAGACAGCTGCAGCATCAACTTCCGCCTGAAATTTCCTGGCGTTCAGGTAGTCGTTGGTAATGATGGATTCAGAATGACCAGACCCATATTGATAGATGTGCTCAATGGCCGTATCCAGAGAGGGCACCACACGGATTGCAAGAATCAGACCCAGGTACTCTTCAGCCCAGTCAGCTTCCGTTCCAGGTATCGAGCCTGGCAGATACGGCATGGCTTTGGAACAAGCCCTCATTTCAACGCCGGCTTTTGAAAGCGCCATTCCAATTCGTGGAAGAATCGCTTCTGCCACGGCTTCGTGAACCAACAAAGTCTCCAAAGAATTGCATACCCCCGGACGCTGAACCTTGGCGTTGATGACGATGCTTTCCGCCATCTGGGCATCTGCCGTCTCATCAATGAACACGTGACAGATGCCTTCACCGGTTTCAATGACTGGCACGGTCGCATTTGTTATGATGGCCTTCTTAAGACCTCTGCCTCCCCTTGGAATAATAACATCCAGGCAATCGTTCATCCGGATAAGCTCTGTGACAAGATCCCGGTTGGTGTCCTGAATGAGCTGCACCGAACCCGATGGCATACCGGCGGCTTCTCCGGCAGTTATGATTACTGCAGCCAATGCCTTATTGGTTTCGATCGACTCACTGCCTCCGCGAAGAATTACCGCATTGCCTGCCTTCAGACAGAGAACCGCAGCATCGACAGTAACATTGGGACGGCTTTCGTAAATCATTCCGATCACACCCAGCGGTACGCGAATCTGTGTGATTTCAAGGCCATTCGGACGTTTGAAGTGCCGGATTCCCTCACCGATCGGATCCTCGAGCGCTGCAACATCACGAACCCCTTGAGCTGTCCCTGCCAGACGATCCGGAGTCAGTCGAAGCCGGTCTACCAACGCTTCGGACAGACCGTTCTTTTCAGCGGCCTCCACATCCAGGGCATTGGCAGCCAGTATCGTTGTCTTTTCCTTGTCAAGCGCAGATGCCATTGCGGCAAGTACGGCGTTCTTTTCCAGGGTGCTCATCTGCCCGAGAGCTCGGCTGGCCAGCCTGGCTTTTTTACCCATTTCTGCTACGGTCATCACTTTCCACCTCCTATAATAAGCATGTTATTGGCATGAATCACTTCATCATAATCCTTGTATCCGAGAACCGAGATGATCGCTTCGCTCTTCAGACCCTTAATCTTTTCAATTTCAGTGGAATCATAGTTGGTGACGCCATTAGCGATATGCCTGCCCTTGTCATCCTTGACCGCAACGATCTCACCAGACCTGAAGCTGCCGGATACCCCGGTTATCCCGCTGGGAAGAAGGCTTTTGCGCCGCTGACTCATGGCCTTTGCCGCACCTGCATCCACATGGACTTCCCCAGTCACGCGGCTGGAATAGCCTATCCAGTGCTGCCGCGCCTGAACGGCCTTATCCTTCCTTAAAAAGAGGGTTCCAACGGATTCTCCGTCAATTATGTGATAAAGCACCTGATCCAGAGAGGATCTGGCTATGAGCATGTCAGCTCCTGTACTTGTAGCGATTTGGGCAGCCTTGATCTTGGTGGCCATACCGCCGGTACCCAGGATTGATCCGGAGCCTCCTGCCATATCGATGATCTCCTGGGATATTTCATGAACCTCATGAATCATCCTGGCATCAGGATTCGTTGCGGGATTCGAGTCGTAGAGGCCGTCTATGTCCGAAAGGATGACAAGGAGCTCCGCATCCACCAGGCTGACAATAAGTGCTGAAAGGGTATCGTTGTCGCCGATCTTGTTGCCATGCTTCAGCTCATCAGTGGCCACAGCATCATTTTCATTGACGATGGGGATCACCCCATGGGCCAATAGGCTGAATATCGTATTCCGTGCGTTCAGGAACCGGTTGCGGTCAGCCAGGTCATCCTTGGTCACCAAGATCTGAGCGATGGTCTTTCCGTATTCTGACATGGTTTTCTGGTACATATGGATAAGTACCCCTTGACCCACTGCAGCCGCCGCTTGCTTTTCCGGGACAGTCTTAGGACGTTCCTTAAGGTTCAGTCTGCCCATACCTGCACCTATGGCCCCCGATGAAACCAGTATCACTTCAATCCCCCGATTGTGGAGATCTGCAATCTGTCGGGTCAGGTTTTCCATCCGTTCCAGGTTAAGAAGACCGGTGCTGTGAGTGATGCTGGAGGTTCCAACCTTTATGACGATTCGTTTAACTTCTTTTAAATAGTCTCTTCTACTGAACATGCGCCTCGGTCCTCTCAGGCGGCCAATCGCCCTTGTTTTCCAGTAGTATACCATAACCGTGTAGCCCCTTCAACGTGACCGTCACCTTCCAAAATCGACTTGCTAAATGTTATAATATCACACTTGTAATAATTACATTTGTTTGGTATACTTTCACTATCAGCTGGAAACAGCAAATATAATTTGGAGGTTTTGATATGAGACTAGTAGGAAAGCAGGCTCCGGAATTCAATATGGCAACAGCATCAGGAGATGGAAAGGACTTCGGCAGAGTCAGCCTTGAGGATTACAAAGGCAGATGGCTGGTGTTGTTTTTCTACCCTCTGGATTTTACCTTTGTCTGCCCCACTGAGATCACAGGTTATTCAAGGGCAGTCAGTGAATTCAAGGCAGCAGGCGCAGAGATCGTAGGCGTCAGCATTGACAGTGAATTCTCGCATAAAGCATGGATCAATGGAGATTTAGGACAATTGAACTTCCCCCTGGCTTCCGATATCACCAAAAAGGTCTCATCAGATTTCGGTGTATTAATAGAAGAAGCCGGAATCGCACTTCGAGGTTTATTCATCATCGATCCTCAAAGTGTTGTACGATACGCAGTTGTTCATGATTTGAACGTGGGCCGCAGTGTCGCTGAAACACTTCGGGTTCTCAAGGCCCTCCAGACTGGCGGCCTTTGCCCGCTGGATTGGTCAGAAGGTGAAGATCTGCTCTAATTCACGATTACGAATTCCGTACTCCCCCGTCAGACTGATGATCCCCCAAGATCATCAGTCTCTTTTTTGTCATGGTTGACAGAAATCAACCTCCGGGTTAGAATGACGATAAGTGTATACAAAGCAACTGAGGAGCCGGTAATGCCCGGCTGAGAGGATTCCG
>CAZEHS010000026.1:0-30826 GCA_964511875.1 uncultured Peptostreptococcaceae bacterium | reverse complement strand
AAGTAAAAGATGATGATGGGAATCATACCGATGAAGAGTCCCGCCAAAGCCAGGTTCCATTGTTTAGAGTATTCCCCGAAGAAATAGAACATCCTCAGTGGGATTGTATGCCATTGAGGCCTGTTGATCACAAGCTGCGGGAGAAGGAAGTCGTTCCATATCCACATGGTGTTCAGAATCGCCACGGTGACGGATATTGGCTTGAGCAGAGGAAAAACAATGAGCCAGAAGGTCTGGAACGGGTTGCAGCCGTCTATGATGGCCGCTTCTTCCAGTTCCTGCGGAATGTTCTTGATGAATCCATGATACAGGATGATCGACAGGCTGGATCCGAAGCCCAGATACATGAATATGATGCCTGCCGGATTCATGAATCCGAGCCGCCCCATGACGCGAACCAGAGGGAGCATGACGCTTTGGAACGGCACCAGCATGGCCGCGGCAAAGACAAAGAACATGATTGTGCTGATTTTCGTTCGGGAACGTACCAGAACCCAGGCAGCCATTGAGGAAAAAACGATGATGATGATGGTACTTAAACCCGTTATCATCAGCGAATTAAAAAATGAGTGTATAAAATCCAGATCAATGAATGCCTGCCTGTAATTATCCATTGTAAAGTACGGAGGGACTGGAAGCCCGGTGACATCCATGAAGATCCCCTTCTGTGTCTTAAGCGAATTGGTCATGACCAAATAGAAGGGAGATATGAACAGCAGACACAGGGCTGCTGCAATAACATAAAGCAGTGATCGCCATTTCTTAGTATGCTCCATTACATCTCCACCTCCCTTTTCTTGCTGTAGTAAATCTGTGTCAGCGTGATCAGTGCGACGGCTATCAGGAATATCACGGCCTTAGCCTGTGCAAGTCCAAGCTTATTGAATACAAAGGCTGATTTGTAGATGTTGAGTGCCAGCATTTGTGTGGAATCGTAAGGTCCTCCGGCTGTAAGCGCAAGGTTCTGGTCAAAGAGCTTGAATGAGTTGGAGAGAGATAGGAACATCCCGACAGTGAATGCCGGAGCCACTAAGGGGATGGTGATATGTCTCAGCCGCTGCCAGGCTGTAGCGCCATCGATCAGGGCCGCCTCATTGAGTGATTCAGGGATACTTTCCAGGGCTGCTATGTAGATGATCATCAGATACCCCGACAGCTGCCAGGACATAAGGATTGCCAGACCCCAAAATCCCGTATTGGTGCTGGACAGCCATCCCTGGAGCGATTCGATCCCGAGCATTTTCCCTGCCCCATCGAAGGCCTTGATGAAAATGAACTGCCAGACAAAACCTAGAATCAATCCACCAATGAGATTGGGCATGAAGAAGATGCTGCGCATGATATGACTGCCCCTAAGCCCCCTTGTGGCCAGAAGAGCCAGGCTGAAGCCCATCAGGTTTATCGAGACAACGGACACAGCTGCGAACTTGGCCGTGAATGAAAATGACTTTACAAATCCAGGATCGTTGGTGAGAATCTGAATGTAGTTTTTAGTTCCAACCCATTGAGCCGTGTTGCCGATGCCGTTCCAATCCGTGAAGGAGTAGTAGAAACCCATGAACATGGGTATTATGACCACCATCAGAAATGCTAGCAGGCACGGACCCACAAATAATGCAAACCAAAGCTTCGATCGTTTCATAGTTTCACCCTGTTCATCGTTTTCTTTTAAAACAGGCGGGAGTCGCCTCCCGCCTGGATTGATACCATCACTGATATTAAAGCGTTACTTCCTTGATTCTTCCCACTTGGTTTGAACATCCTTCACAAGAGCATCCCATTCCAGCTCGCCGGCGAGATACTTCTGGATATCGGTCCCCAGAACTTCCTGGCCCCATCCGGTGGGGTAGCCCATGAATACCCAAGGCATTGTCTTCCCGCTTTCAGCGTAGCCCTTTACAGCCATACCCAGTGAATCCTTGGGATCGAATCCTTCATAGCCTTTGAGGGGCGGGATGAAGAAGAATTTGTTCACGATGAAATCCTTGCCTGCATCAGATGTATACAGCCAGTTTAAAAAGTCTTTGGCAGCAGCTTTGTCCGCATCGGGTGCGTCCTTATTGACTGCCCAGTGCATGGGAACGCCTACCGGAATACTGTCTTCCTTGCCGCCGGTTACCGGGAGGGGAAGCATTCCCAGATTATCAGCGACAGCCTGGTCAATCTTTGCTACTCCCCCATAAACCCAGTTGCCCTGCTGGATGATCGCTACACGTTCAATAGCGATGCCGTTGTCCACTTGAGTGGCATAGTCAACTGCATTAAGCTTGGCGCGATCCTTACCTGCGGGCGAGAAATCAGCCATCAGGTCGATCAGATTCTTCAGCGCATCAGCGTTCTTGAATTCCACTTTTGGTGCTTTAAAGGCTGTAAGAGACGTATCAAATTCCTGACTCAGAGCAGCATTCGAAGTGTGCAGCCCTGTAACCCAGGTCTCCTTGGCCGCATATTCGAATACAGCTTCCAGCTGCGGATATTTCTCTTTCAGTTCACCGGCTTTGATCTTGGCGTCCAATGCTTTAACAGCCGCCTCAAGTGAAGCATAATCCACGATTGTTGCAGCATCGATGCCGGCCGCCTCAAAAATACCCTTATTATAGATCAATCCATATCCTTCAATATTGAACGGCAGCGCATACACTTTTCCATCAACGGTGGCTCCGGACAGAATTCCCTCCATTGCCTGCTCTACCCAAGGCTGATCCGAAAGATCTTCCAGCTTTGCAGTCCAGTCTGCGATATCCTGAGGTCCGCCGACGTTATAGATGTCCGGCTCCGCTCCTGATTGGAACTGCGCTCTGAGAGCTGCACCGTAATCGTTCCCGCCGCCTACAGTCTGGATGTTGATCTTGACATTGGTATTTGCTGCCTCGTACACCTTAGCCGCAGCCTCCAGCTCCTTGGCGATCTCAACCTTGAACTGGAATACATCCACTGTCACCTGCTCCCCTGCCGCAGGTGCTGCAGGTGCTGCAGGCGCTGCTTTCGGTGCGCACCCTGTTGCCAGCGTCATCATTGCCATTGCCAGTACCAGTGATAATGCAATCCCCTTTTTCATGTTCCTCATACATTCCCTCCTCATTTTTGAATTATTTAACACGGTGAATTACCAACCCGTGCGGCCAACTAAATCATGAACAAACCATAGCACAGATGCCACAGATGAAGCGCGATGGGATGTGCCTTTGCCAAGATGTGTTGCTGTTTTGGATGCGTACCCTGCGAAGTCATGCACTGCTCTTCTGAATGCAATTCTATGTATACGCCAGCTGACATCCGTGAACAGCTCTACAAAGCGTTTCGGTGAATTCGGTGGTTCCATATTGTTATTAAATCCTCTTACACGACTCCCTGCGTACGAGTTCGGTGCTTAGGACCAGATGTTCATGGGCGGATTTCTTGCGCATAAGGCGGAACAGCATCTCTACTGCCTTCTCCCCCATTTCCTCAAACGGCTGAAGGATTGTTGTCAGCGGAGGATTGTAAAAAGCCCCGTATTCCATTCCGTCAAAGCCGACAACAGAAACATCTTCCGGAATCCTGCGTCCGCTTTGAAGAATCGCCCTGGCTGCACCGATAGCCTTGGTGTCGGACGTTGCGAATAACGCTGTGATGTCCGGACATCTTTCCAATAGCCGCTTCATAGCAGCTTCGCCGTCCTCGAATGTATAATCGCCATCATCCACCAGATCAGGATCAAACGGGATACCCCTGGCAGCCAGTGCCTTTTTGTAACCCTCTAATCTCAGCTTGCCGTTGCATGTATCCGCATCACCGGAGTGGATGATTCCAATCCGGGTGTGTCCCAGATCACACAGATAGTCAGCCGCCTGTCTGGCAGCACGGATATTATCGATCGTAATACTGGAAAACAGACTGCGATCCGCCTTATCATCCACACAGGTAGAGGCAAGCACCATGGGCGTGTGGAGACCGGTAAGCCTTGCATCGTCAAGACGGTCATAATTTCCGCCCAAGCAGATCATGCCGCAGAGTCTTTTTTCCATGACAATTTCCACAGCAGCTTCTACATCATCCACATGGCAGTTATTATAATGAAGCACCAGCGTATATCCCTCATCAGCCATCCGGGTTTCTATGGATTCCACTATCCGGGCAAAAAATGGATTGTACTTGCCCTTAACCAGTATTCCCACCTGATTGGAATCGTTCCGTTTAAGATTCCGGGCGCTGTTGTTCGGTATGTATCCGGCTTCTTCAACAACCTTCATTACCTTTAGCCTGGTATCTTCCCTGACATCAGGATGGTTGTTGATCACGCGGGATACCGTGCTGACGCCTACCCCCGCAAGCTTTGCTATGTCCTTGATATTGAGGTTGTACATAATATTCCCCTTTTTTCCAGAAACGTTTCCGGTATCGTTTCTGGTAACGTTTTCATTTCTGATTTTATCATCGGTTTTTTAATAAATCAATGACATCTTTTTCCATGAAATTCCCGGAACCGACTCAATCGATTTTGTGAAAACGCTTTCAAGCTGCTAAAAAAAAAATATGTTCATGATTTTCCCGGAACGGTTCCGGTACCTCATAAAATTCATATACCCACTATCCTGGAGAATAAACCCTGCAAACGTGAACAGGAGACCCCCTCTGCTCAAGCGAAAGGGGGTCTCCTGTTATATTGTCTTCAGGCATGCTCTGCCAATAACCGCTGCTTAACCTCCCATAAGGGCCGGGAAAGATCCACAAAATAGGCGTGCGGGTTCTCGAATCTCAGCACTGCTTCCCAAAGCGTTTCAACCTGCTCGATGCATCGTCTGCGGATTTCATGGATATCCTCCGGCTCATACAGGCATCTGCCATTTTCAAAAAGCTGCACCTTTAGTTTCTTTGCCCTGAAATCCTTCAGAATCTTGCGTTTCCAGGTATAGACCGGATCAAAGATCACGTACTCCCTGGAATCATCGATGACTTCTCCCTGCAGAGTGATTACATCCGCAATAGCCTTCCCGGAACTGTTATCATAGAGCCGCCACAACTCCTTGAATCCGGGATTTGTAATCTTGCCGACATTCTCGCTTAGCTTGATGCATGGCTCCATTTCACCGGATATGCCTTCTACAGCAACCAGCTTGTAAACGCCTCCGAAAACCGGCTCCGAACGGGATGTGATCAACCGCTCGCCCACACCGAAAATATCAACCCGAGCGCCCTGTACCAGGATATCCCGGATGATGATTTCATCAAGAGCGTTGGAGGCCACAATCCTGCAATCGCTGAAGCCTGCTGAATCCAGCATTTTTCTGGCTTCCCTGCTAAGATAGGTAAGGTCGCCGCTATCGATCCTTATCCCTTTTGGCCGAAATCCGCGAGCCACCACTTCTTCCTGAAACGTTTTGATTGCGTTCGGAATACCCGATTTTAGCACGTTATAGGTATCGACCAGAAGCGTACAGTGATCAGGATAGGTACGTGCGTATGCCTTAAATGCCTCCAACTCCGTTGGGAACATCTGTATCCAGCTGTGAGCCATGGTACCCATTGACGGGATTCCGAACTTCCTCTCAGCAAGTGTGCATGCGGTACCCGTGCATCCCCCGATATAGGCTCCCCTGGCCCCAAGAACAGCACCGTCACTCCCTTGGGCTCTACGCGACCCGAATTCAATCACATCCCGTCCGGCTGCTGCCCTGACAATCCGATTTGCCTTCGTAGCAATCAGACTCTGATGATTGATGGTCAGAAGAACCATTGTTTCTATGAACTGGGCCTGAATCACCGGACCCCGTACGGTGACGATCGGCTCGTTTGGAAAAATCGGCGTTCCTTCCGGGACAGCCCAGACATCACAGGCGAAACTGAAGGTACTCAGATAATCCAGAAACCCTTCACTGAACAGCTTTTTACTGCGAAGAAACTCTATATCCGTGGCTTCAAAGGAAAGCCTGTTGAGGTAATCCACCAACTGCTCTACGCCTGCCATGATTGCAAAGCCGCCGCCATCCGGAACGTTTCTGAAAAACATATCGAATACGGCTGTCCTGTCCTGCAAGTCGTTTTCAAAATAACCATTAGCCATGGTCAGCTCATAAAAGTCTGCAAGCAGGGTGAGATTAGAGTGATCGGTATCATTCATGGATAATCCCCCTCACCACCTCAATCCCATTCCCTATGAGCATCATCAGGGCTATCGCATGCATCAGATCCCCATGATGGGTTCCCAGATTGTAGGTATCCACCATGCTGACCGGTACAACTACCCGCACTGGACGGTTGATGCGATTGAAGCTGCATTTCAATGTAGTGGCGAACTGCTCGATGCAGATATCCGTACAATCTCCCACTACGATAAAGGTATCCAACTGGTCATTGCTGTGCAGCCATGCCTGGAATTCCGGCTCCAGAAAGCCGTTCGTGGAGTTTTTCTGAATCAGCGTGTATGACCCTGCAGACTTCAGTTCTTCCACCAGCTCACTTTCCACACTCCCAGCCACACAATGGGGCGGATAGTATGAAAACTCCGGAGAGTCCTCAGGATGGGTATCTGCAAAGGCAATGTGCGGTATGCCAACGTTGCCGCAGGCATTAATGAGTTCAGCGATCTGTGGAATCAATGCTTTCACTCTAGGACTGTACAAAGCCCCCTCCTTGGCGAATCCATTGATCATATCCACTGATATTATCGCAGTATTGAACGGATCAAGTTCATCCAAACTGATTTCTTTCAATGATTCCAAAGTGTCATAAACAGCTTCCAGCGCTTTGCTCCCGCTGTTGATAAATGCATCCCTGTTCATTTCCATTTGTCTTCCTCCTTCATTCTAAGACCTGAGTCCAATCTGGATTGAACCTGTAAAGCTTGGAGGGACGATGTCCGGCATCCTTCCGATATTCCTTGGTTTCCAGCACCCTTCCGGCAATTTTGCGCCGGAAGTTGGCTTTTAACAGCTCCTGATCCAAAATGATCTCATAAACCTGCTGCAGTTCTGTGAGGGTGAACTGGTCACCCATGAGGTTGAAGGCGATATCCGTATACTCGATCTTGCTGCGCAGCCGCTCGACGCCATAATGGATCACCAGAGCATGATCGAAGGCGATACCGCCGGTCTCCACTACCTCACGGGTTATACGTGCTACCTTTCCAACCACTGTCTTGGTAATTTTAACGGCTCCGGAAAGTTCGGTGTCTTTCCCAGTCAATCGGAGCTTGAACCACTGTTCATGAATGGATCCATCCGCAGTCACCTGTTTGTTCTCTTTTAAAACCCTGGAGGACACTGAAAACCACTGTGCATCAGCAGCATCATCCCCAGATCTGACATCAATCATCTGCTTATCAACAAGGGAGAGGTATGAGCAGCTGATGATCCGCGTACGGGGATCCCGATTTACATCACCCCAGGTGTACAGCTGTTCCAGATAGATGTCCTCAATATTTGTTTCTTCCTTCAGTTCCCTCCTGGCCGCATCCTCCAGGCTTTCATCCATATTCACAAAGCCTCCCGGAAGGGCCCACTGACCGATACACGGATGATCGGCCCGTTTGATCATTAGAATATTCAATGTTTTTTCCGAAAGCTTCCTGTAATTTTTGGTTTCTTCCTCAGCAACCGTGAAAATCAGCATATCCACTGTTACAGAAGGTCTTTCGAAATCTCCCGGTGTATAGGACTTAAGAAACTCCGTCTCGGTTTGACCCTTGTTGTTGCGTAGGCCGTTTTCAACCATAAATCCATCGCCCCCTCACAGATATTGTCTTTATGATATTATCATATTAGCTATATGTCTGACAGTCAAGTCCATTGAACAAAATCGACAAACACCGCCCAAACGAAAAAAAGTGTTGAAATAACCGGGCACGATGCTATAATGTAACATGTAGTCCGGTTTCCGGGGTGTGGCTCAGCTTGGTAGAGCGCTTGACTGGGGGTCAAGAGGCCGCAGGTTCAAATCCTGTCACTCCGACCAGAACAAAACAGCATTTGCAAGGGTTTTAATGCCCTCGCAAGTGCTGTTTTTTAATTTCCAGGTATTCATTTCACAAATCATTTCACAGAATTTTAAAGTAATAAAAAAAACCTCTCAAATCGAGAGGTCGACGTCCAAGAACCATCTTATCCATAGACGTTTTTATAACCTTTTCATAGAGATGGGCCCATATATCTGCCGTAACCGAAAGGCACTGTGCCCAAGTATCTCTTGAATCTCTTTCAGATCCGCACCAATGTAGAGCAGCCAGGATGCGCAGGAGTGACGTAAATCATGAAAGCGTATGGGCTTGATGTATCTCGGGTCCGTTTTAGTAATGGGCTTTTCAGTCAGTAGATCAATATTTAAATTACCCATCAGCTTGCGCCACTAAATTCCAGCTCATAGACGTTACACCTACACAAAAGAGCACTTGCTAAGGTCGTTAAACCTTTGCAAGTGCTCTTTTGTGTAGGTCGAAGTAGCAGGAGTTGAAGCTGCCTACATCTCCCCAAGCTGTAGGTGGGGGTATTCCTCCCAATTAAGACAGCATCACAAGTATTCATAATACATGCTTTTGCATGCTTAATAAAGGTATTAATGGTAATAGTGATTCACTATATTTCACAATGATGTGTAATGAATGTGAAATAGGATTACCCAGTCACCTGGTAATTCGTAATCAATATGTTTTCTTCAACACTCAACAAGTTAGGGCATTTTACAACCTCTAATTTTGAATCTGGACACGAGTTCGGGATTCCTTATTAATGACCTGGTTCTGAAAGAAGTCCCAGTTTGGAATATATGGCATCCCGCAGTCCCGCAGTTCTGCGCTGATTCCCGCAATGATGGTAGGTTTCAATTTCAGCGCAGTCAATTCCTCATAACATTCTTCGAATACACGATCCGGGTCCCCGATAAAGGCGATTTCGCCCTGATTAATGACAGCAACCCGTGTAGCGTATTTTGATACCACTTCCATGTCATGGGTCACCATGATCAAGGTCCCTCCAAAATGGTCAACGATCTCCTGCATCAGGGACAATAAACCTTTCAGGTTCTTTTCATCCAGCCCTGTGGTCGGCTCATCCAGCAGGATAACCTTGGGGTTCATAACCAGCATGGTGGCAACGGCCAGCCGCTGCCGCTGTCCTCTGCTGAGAGAAAAAGGGTGCTCCTCCTCACGGCCGCTAAGGCCCACTATCTCCAGGGCCCTGTCTGCCTCCCGCTTGATCATAGCCTCTGGCAAATGCCGATTTCTTAGACCGAACTCAATTTCATCCCTCACGGTGCTGCAAAACAATTGATTATCCGGGTTTTGAAACACATATCCTATATCGATAATCAGATTTGCAACATCCATTTCCTTTGTGTTCTTCCCATTGATGATTACGGATCCTGAAGTCGGCTTAAGCAACCCTAGCATATTCTTCATCAATGTTGACTTACCAGAGCCGTTATGCCCTACGATTCCAAAAAATTCGCCTTTATAAATATCAAAACTGACGTTTTCGAGGATTTTTTGGGGAGTTCCAGGATAAACGAAGTCCACATTCCTGACTTCAATGATCTTGTCGTTACCATCCACTGTATAATTTCGATACATGATCTGCGGCACTTTCAATGATTGCCCGACTAAGGCTCCCCGCATGATTTTCGATACATCGCCCTTCCTGACCGGATAGGGGGTGTCTCCCATAGCAATGCCCTTATCCCGTAGATACTTACCCAGCCGGATATGATCCGGTATCCGTACGCCAATTTCATCGAGGCAATCGAAGTGTTCATAAAAAACCTTATCCGGAGGGCCGTTCATTATGATCGTGCCATTGTGCATCACAATGGCACGATCTGCGATTTCAATCAGGTCTGTCAGGTCATGCTCAATGACGATAAAGGTGGCCTCCACCTCGCTTTTCAGTTCCAGAAGGATTTCCATGATTTCCTGCTTGCTGATGGGGTCCAAATCTGTGGTGGGGTCGTCCAGTATGATGATGGCAGGAATCATGGCCAGGTTGCTGGCAATGGAGACCTTCTGCTTTTGTCCACCGGACAACGCAAATGTCAAATGCCGGCTGATATGCTCAATGCGCAGCTTCTTCAAGGCATAAGTGACCCTTCTGACGATTTCAGTTCTTGTGTAACCCTGGCATTCTACACCGAAAGCTACTTCATCATCTACTCGAATGGAAAAGATCTGGTCTTCGGGATTTTGAAAAACCATTCCGATTTCAGAGGAAATCTCGTGCATCTCCACATCTTGGGTATTCTTTCCGTTAACGACGACATCTCCCTCCAGATCACCGTCCGCCAAATGCGGAATAATGCCGTTCAAACATTTTGCCAGAGTAGTCTTTCCGCTTCCACTTGAACCGCACAGCAGAACAAATTCCCCTTTGCCAATTTCAAAGTTAAGGTTGTCGATAGCTCGCTTCGTCGCCGCTGGATAGGTAAAGCTCAGGTCCTTGACCTGCAATATAATGCGGGTATCCATAGGATTCTCCTTAGTTGTCAGGAAAGCATACGTTGTTTACCGAACCACAATGGCGTTCACGCCCAAATTCAGTCCATAACGCGTATAGATTGCCGCCACCATAATCAGGAACGTTATAATCAGAACCATCCAATCCGTTCTGTTAAGGACAAAGTTCTGATAGTATTCCTTCCATGCTCTTTTCCCGAATCCTTTGCTTTCAATTGCAAGACCCATCGTTCGGCTTCTTCGCAAGGAATTAATCATTAACGGCAGCATTGCCAGCTTAAATGCCCTGAAGGAGCCCTTAAAACCCTTTCGATCAACGCCCCGGATTGTCTGCGCCGTTGTAATATTCGACATTTCACCGGCAACCATAGGCAACATCCTTAAAGCGGCTAACATCATGAATGCGGCCGTCAGGGGCATTTTCATTTTCATCATGGCCTTTGCCAGTTCTGCAGGATCCGTGGTACAAATTAGAATCAGCACCACCAGAGAGGGTATCGCAGCCCGAAACCCCAATGTACATCCGGATACGAAGCCAATATCCGTTGCTACTAATGGCCCAATCTGGAAAAGAACAATCTGACTAGGGTAATCGTAGTTGTAAAAGGTTGTGAAAATCACGGCAACAAAACTAAAGACTGCTATAGCGGCCAAAAGTGCCTTTAGGGGCCTTGCTTCAATTCGGGCGCTGATCCAAACCGGGGTAATCATCAGAGCAATCCCCAAAAGATACCTGATATCCGTGAAAAGCAGGGGGAGAATGACAAAGCTCAGTATGGAGATTAATTTCACCCTCGGATCCAATCGATGAACCCAGGTATTCTTATCATAATTTGAGGTGAAGCTCATCGTATTCATCGTATGCCTCCCTATCCGATTAACGCCATTATCTTTTTACCTACGCCAAATCCCAGAACAGACCCAATCGTCATGAACACCCCCGCTAATGCAAGTACTAAAAGGAACAACGGTGCTGTAACCGGAATAAGAAACACATACACAATCATGGCAAAGTTAAACAGGAAATAGGCTACATTATACATTACGGAATAGATGGTGACGTCAATGACACTTCGGAACACATCGTCCGGGTGTTTAAAGAATCGGCTCCTGGCGGACAGGTAAAACTCAGGCAGTAAGGGCAGCAGCACTATGCAGGCAAAGTAATGGGGCACCTCTCCCTGTAAAAAAAAATTGATGCACACCCATCCTAGAGTGAAGTAAATACCAGAATACTTCTTTCTTACAACCACCAAACAAGCGGCCAGACAAAACGCACTGAAGAACATTAGAAATGCATGATTGAAGGGAAACACAACGCCAAACAGCTTGAAAATAACAAATAGCACCCGCACAAGAGCAGCAAACACCACCACTGTTATCAGGTCAACAGCATTGAATTTCCTTGGTTTCCTCACTCTGCCTGTCGCCATTTCAGCACCTCATCATTTATTCTGCTGCAGGAATCATCCACTAAGTTGTATTGATGTCTTATTGACTATGCTTATACTGTATATTACACTGTATTTATCAAGAAGGGGATACCGAACATACTTTCTATTGCCTTTTATTTTAGAGTCATCATCCCCCGTGATAAAACTTTGTCTCTGGGGCATTGCCCTGCACATCCTATAAAACCGTTTTTGCGTAAAATTTCACGAATCACGAATGACACATAAGGAGCATCAGATGGATACTTTTACACCGAAGTATGTTTTGATTCAGAACTATATAATCAACCGCATCAATCAGGGAGTGCTTTCCCTAGGAGACAGAATTCCCTCCGAAAGTGAGCTTTCCGAAATCTTCAATGTCAGCAGAGTTACTTCCAACAAGGCGATTAGCGAGCTGGACATGATGGGGGTCGTAGAGAGAATAAGGGGTAAGGGCACTTTCGTGAAAAGTACTGACATCATCGTCCAGGACAAGTCCAACGTTTTTTCAAAATCATTTAGGATTTCATCAGAAACTTCGGAGCTGAAATCTCACAAACTGGTTAGCATTGAGATCTTAGCCGCTACTGAGGAGATTGCGAGAAAGCTTCATCTTCGAGAAGGAGAGGAAGTCAGTAAAATTGTTCGGATCATGGATAATTTTGAAGAGCCGATCGCCATCGATTTTTCATACATTCCTGCCAAGTTGTTTAAAGGCACGCTTCCAGATGAGAATGTCATTTCGAACTGCAATATCCATGAATATTTAAAGCTATATTTACACCAAAAGCCTCGGTATCTCAACATACACATCAATGCCAAACGCCCTGACAGTTTTGAAATGAAGGTTTTGAATGTGCTTGAGGAGGAGCTCCTAATCGTTTGGGATACCAAGGTAATCGATGAAGGTAACAAGATTCTGGCTTTCACCACGACGATTGCCAAACCGGATAAATACAGACCTTATATAACGATTGAAATGTAGCATAGAGGCCTGTCGTGGGCACAAACAAAAAACAATGCTTTTATCCGATAGCAATAGTGGTTGAACCACTCCCCATCCACGGGGCGCTAACGGATAAATGCATTGTTTTTTTATCAGACGCTTCTATGGGGTCACGCTACTCAGAAACAAAGTACGCCCCTACCTTTCCTATCAACAAAATTCTATTTCCTGCCATCGCCTTTTTCTATATCGCAATATCAACAGAAAGCTCCTGATAAATAGATCTAAGTATACGGTAAGTATAACCGCCGTTACCCCGTACCCCATTCGATGAACAAGCACATAGCATCCCAATACGCGGAACAACCAAATCCCGACTAAGGTATAGATCATTGGGATCTTTGTGTCCCCAGCTCCTTGAAGAGACGGCGTTATGATCAGTGTGATGGCAACCAGCGGCTGTGCTAAGGCCATAATTCGCATGATGAAAATGATGTTTCCATGGACAATCGGATCCTTGGTGAATATATCTGCGATTGTAGGGGCAAATAGATAGTTGCCCGCACCGATAGCTATCATGAACAAGGTCCCGATGAATAAGGACCCCATCCCATATCGATATGCTTCCTCTTTTTTGCCTGCGCCCAGACTTGTCCCAACCAATGCCGCCGCAGCACCACCGATGCCTATACCGGGAATATAGGCGAAAGAATCCAACGTACCAGAAATTACATAAGCCGCATAAACTTCTGTTCCAATACTAATGATGAATCCAAAGTATACCAGCTGTCCAAGTCTCATGAATAGTCGTTCAGTTGCAACCGGAATCCCAATTCTCAGGATGCTGTTCATTTTCCGTTTGTCGAATATGAATGCATTTCTATAATCGATCCTGATTCGACTGTTCGCCATGCTTGTTTTTTTCATCAGCAAAAGTAATCCGACCAGTCTTGAAAAAGAGGTAGCAATTCCGGCTCCGACAATCCCCATGCCTGGGATGCCCAAGCATCCAAAAATGAGTATAGGATCGAGAACAATGTTTATCAGATTGCTAATCAGTGCAATCTTCATGGTCGTTTCCGTATCCTTAGCACCCCTGAGTGAACTGGAAATCATGATGGACATGCTCAGGAACACAGTCGGCACCATAACCGCCAAGAAGTAGGGTTTTGCTACACTGATCAAGCTTTCATCCAGACCCAAAAGCATCAGGATCGGTTCACAAAAGATCAGACTGATTGCTCCAACTGCCAGACCCAGAAAAATCGATAGCAGCAGTGACTGTTGAGCTGATTCAGATGCCTTTTCAGGCTCCTTGGCACCTAGGTGCCTTGAAACCAGGGCAGTTGTTCCTACTCCAACCGCAAAGAAAAAAGACAGATAGATATTCATGATAAGGTTCGTGATGCCGACACCCGCAATCGCCGCAGTACCCAATCGGCTGACAAAATAGTTATCAGCCAGTCCCATTGTGACTTGCATCAGATTCTCAAGAATAATAGGAACCGCAAGCAAAATAATGGTTTTCAGCATTTTTTTATTTGTCACGTTTCACCTCGCAAAAGGCACTTAAAAAAGTCAAAACAGAATTGAATCCTAAATTTATAACGACCATCTATTCAAGCATAATATTGATTATTTCAATATCAGTCCCTGCCATGCCTTTTTTTCCCATTCTACCAATGCTATGAATTGTCGCCTCCACATCATTTTTTACAAGACCCTCTCCATCCTTGAAAAAATTGCCTTGAGCGCTGAGATGATGTCCCAATATCGCCGCATCAACAGCCGATGCGATTTTTGCGGCACAGGATGGCTTTGCCCCGTCGCAAACCATCCCTCCGACATTGGCGATTGTATTAATGATGGTCCTGGAGATTTCTTCATAACCGCCGCCATGGAGATAAGTGATACCTGCCGCACTTCCCGCTGCAGCGCTGACTGCACCGCAATAAGCCGAAAGTTTTCCGATTAGAGCCTTCTGGTGAATCGATATGAGATTGCTTATAATTAAGGCTCTTAAGAGCTTATCTTCACCGACATTCAGTTCTTTCGCATATTCAATGACTGGAATCGATACCGTAATACCCTGGTTCCCACTACCCGAGTTAATCACCACAGGAAGTGAAGACCCACTCATCCGAGCATCGCTTCCAGCCGCGGCCTTGGCTTTGGCTCTTGTTTCAACATCATTTCCATAATACATTAGAAGGGTTCTGCCTACATTCGCGCCATAATCATTCTTCAAGCCATCTTCAGCAATCGCAGTATTCATCTGAATCTGGTTTGTAAGCAACTCCCTCAGTTCGTTTAAATCCACTTCCTCTGCAAACTGCAGGATGTCTTGGACATTCAGAAGGGTCGTATCCCCTTTCAGTTCTTCATTTATTGTCGCATTGCCTCTATTATCAAAAATTGTCGCACCGTTCTTGATGATTTTGACGATGTTCGTATGAGAATCCTGAATATGGACCTCCGCGTTGCTATCTTCTGAAAATGCCTTGGCAGTAATGTAAAGGCTATCAACGCCTTCAAGGTGATAGACCGAACAGAAATCCCGGCTTAATAATTCTCGGATCTCTTCCAGATCAGTTTCCTTGAGACTTTCCAGAACTTGAAGTTTTTTGTCCGAGTCTCCGCCGACCATACCGGCAACGGCAGCCGCTGAAATACCGATTAGTCCGCCTGTGTTTGGCACGACAACACCCTTTACGTTTTTTACGATATTCCCACTGCATCCGATTTCAATTTTCTGTGGCTTTTGGCCCAGAACCGCTCTTACTTTAGCCGCTGCATAGGCAATTGCAATGGGTTCTGTACACCCGAGCGCTTTAATCAATTCACTTCTCAAAATCAAGAGATAGTTTCCGTGCTTTTCGTTGCTATTCATCGCATAAGCCTCCGTTTATTTGGGTTTTCAATCAATTCAGTTTCTTACAGATCAATCATCTTTCGAATCTCTTTAATGCTCTTAATATCAACATCATTCCTAGCTTCAACATGGGGATCGATATGAACCCTAACTTCCATAATTTTATCCAGTGATTTAAAGACGTTGCTTCGGGTAATATCGCCAATCACATGAGCTTTTTCAATGCTTACATTTTTATCAACGCATATATCCAGATCCACCAAATAGAATGGGCCGCTCTGTCTTACACGGATACCGTGAGTACTCTTGACACCTGGCGTATTCAATATAGACTCCCGGATAAGATTGACTTTTTCCTTGTCGGCAGACCGGTCCATTATCTGATGAACCGCATCAACCATAATTGTGTAACCCATGCGCAGGATGAATAGAGCCACAATAGCACCTGCTATGGGGTCCATAACAGGGAAGCCCAGAATTGCGCCGCCGATGCCGATGAAGGTGGCGATGGACGAAAAAGCATCCGAGCGATGATCGTAGGCATTTGCAATAGTGGATGGGCTGTTGATCCGTTTGCCGACCTTGTAGGTCCATCGGAACATCAGCTCTTTGATGATAATGGATGATACTGCCGCATAGAGAGCGATCATTCCCGGAGCTTCAACATTTCCGCTTCTGATGGTGTCATAAGCAATTTTTATGATTTGAAATCCGGCGGCTAAAAGCATCAAACCAACGATGGCCGTAGATATGGCTTCTGCCTTACCATAACCATATGGATGTTTTTCATCAGCGGGTTTCTTCGCAACTTTCAAACTCACATATACCACGGCAGAAGCAATGATATCTGAAGCTGAGTGGAATGCATCAGCCACCATTGCACTACTGCCGCCGACGATTCCTGCATAAAACTTGAATGATGCCAATACAATATTTCCGAAAACACCAATGACGGCCCACTTTTCTGCCGTTTTAAAATCCTGATCATTTTTTACCTTATCTGCCGCTGTATTCATTTTACCCTCCTATACCATGATGGATTTGTCACTATCAAGCTTCATGACATGATTTAGATCTGTGCGGTCCCTGCTTCCTCCTGCTATCATTTTTTAGCGTCTATGATTACGAACACATTCCGCCGTCAATAGCCTGTATAACCATGCCGACCGATTATCAAACGATATCCATTTGAGAATCGGTCGGCCTGTGAATCTGAATAATCGCATCGTCTCATACTTTGCTCACTTCAATGCATAGTCTATAATTCTTCAACCGCTTTTCTGACCGCATAGTAATTTCGAATCGGCGTATCCAATTCTGCAACACAGCCTGGTGTAATCATCAGTCCCTTTCGTCCTGCGGCCTGTACACCCTCCTGGATATGCTTGTCGACATCCTCCGGTTTTGCTTTTGAAAGCCACTTTTCATTGATGCCTCCCAACAGGCACTTATCCGTTAGCTTTCGGGCCTCTGTCATGTTCGGCGTTACCCATCGGTCATGCCAGTTTATGCAGTTGCAGGGGTAATCCGCAACCTTTTCAAACAGAGTATTTTCACCATGAATATGGGCGATATTAAAATAGGTTTGGTCTTTGTAGGCATTGATCACCTGCAGATCGTATGCAGCGCCAAACTCGTCGTATTCCGCCTCAGTAACGCAGTCCTTTGTGGCGCACTGCGTTGCAAAGAAAAACCCTGCCACTCCGGCCTCAACATTCAACTTAACGAAGTCGATGGTTGTTTCCGTAATGGCTTTAAGTGCCTGATGCAGATATTCCGGATGAGAACGCATGTCTTCGAAAATGCGGGGACCCGCCAGCTTTTTAGCAGTGGTCATGGGGCTGAAGATCGTTTGCACATAGGGAATATCCTCACCCTTCAGTTGCTTCTGAAGTTGTCGCGTAAACTGAAGTTGTTTGCCGTGCGAACCGAAAAGACCCGGAAGAGGCTCTAGCTCCGTCCACTGTTTTACGTCATCGATTGCAAATTTCCGCTCAAAAGCCGGCAATGTTTCCATACAGTAAAAAGTAACGCTGAGCCCATAATCATGGGCGCTATAGTTTCCATAAGGCATCATCTTAATGAAATCCAGATTATAGCGCTTTGCATGATCCAGCTGGATCTCTGCCAGCTGAACCGGGTCCTGATCCGCATGAGGCACATGATACCATAAGCTGAATGGGGGGCGGTCAACCTCCTGCTTGTGAATGGCCGCAACTACCCGTTCCTTCTTCGTCATCTCATTCATAATTGATTTCCTCCGTCATAGTTTATTTCCAGGGATCATTATCCAGCTAGCTTATTTTCCTCTTCCAAAGCTGTTTTTTTTCTGAACAGGTTCTTGATGTCGTCCCAGAAGGGTGAAACCAGGAACAGGATGTTGACTGCCAGCAGCATCAAGGCTAGAGGGCCGAAGAATGCGCTGATATCGCCATCGCCCATAAGCAGCATGGTCCGTCGCATGTGGATTTCAGCACTTTTGCCCAGTACGAAGGCCAGTACGAAGGGCGCCATGGGGATATTGGCTTTGGTCATATAGTATCCAACGACCCCAAAGAACAGGATCAGGAAGGTGTCAAACGCCATGCTGCGGTACGTGTACGCACCCAGGATGCAGAAGGATGCAACAACGGGGATCAGGATGCTGACTGGTACCTTCGTGATTTTTGCATAGTAGGGTGCTCCGAACAGCCCGATCAGCAGAATGAAGAACTGCGCCAGTATCAGGCCAAAAAAGAGGCCGTACACCGTTTCTGCATGGGTGGTGAAGAGCTGCCTCCCCGGAGACAGCCCGTGGATCAGGAGTCCGCCCAGAAAAAGAGCCGAGGTTCCGTTTCCTGGAATACCCAGAGTCAGCAGCGGAACAAGTGAGCCCCCGACAACCGCATTATTGGCAGCGGAAACGCAGGCCAGACCCTGTTCGTTACCCTTACCGAAGCTGTCCGGATCAGGATCCGCTTTTTTAGCAAGATTGTAACTGATACCGGCTGCCACAGTCGTACCGGCTCCCGGTACGATCCCCACGATGGTGCCGATGATGGAGGCCCGTATATTGTTGATCAGCATGCGCAGGTGGTCCTTAATGGACAGAAAAGGGGTCCCCTTGATGGCAGAGTCTTCAATGGCAATGGTGTCTGCGCCGTCAGCTGCCAGTGAAAGCACCTGAGAAACTGCGAACATCCCCAGAACAACAGGAAGCAGGGGCAATGCATCGTAAATTTCATTCAGTCCGAAGTTCAAACGGCTCATTCCTGTCATGGAATCCAGGCCGATCAGAGCGCACAGGAAGCCTAACGAGGCACTGAGCAGACCTTTGATCATCCCCCCCTTGGAGAGGCTCAGGATAATGACGATGCCCATGATAGTTGTGAGAAAAAGCTCCCAGGGACCAAATTTGACGGCCAGCTGGGCCAGGGGCGGTGCGATGAACAGCAGGGCAATGGATCCGATTATCCCGCCGAAGAATGCGCTGAAAGTCGTCACACCGATGGCACGCAGTCCCTTGCCCTGAAGGGTCATGGGATAGCCATCCAATGTCATGAACAACGAATCCGAGGTTCCGGGGGTATTGATCAGAACAGCCGTGATATTTCCACCGTAGGAGGCCGTCACATAGATGGCTCCCAGTACGATCAGGCCGGTAACCGGCTCCAGATTGAAGGTCAGCGGCAGGAAGATGGCAATCCCGGTATCCGCCGACATCCCAGGTAGCGCACCGAGTATGGCTCCGACAATAGCACCAATGGTGAGCCACATAAGATTTTCCACCGTACAAACACTTGATATATAACCTAAAAATTCCATAGGCCACACTCCTTGTCATAAATACGTATAGGCATAACCGAATCTATATTCTATCCATTAACCAGGGAACCAGTGCGCCTTCGGGGATCCGCATATCCAGAAGCAGTTGGAAAAAGAGATAGATTCCCAGAGCTGTAAGCAATGAAATGGTCACCATCAGCTTTTTATTCTTTTGGCCCAGAATCCACATGGTGATGTAAAGATAGAAGGGCGTTGCCAGGTAGAAGCCTGCGGCTTCGATAGCCACTGTGTAGATGATCAGAGCTAGAATCATGGTGAAGGCTTTACCGCTGCCGCTAAAATCCAGCAGCTCTTCTTTTTTTCCTAATTTGAACCGTGTTTTAATCAGGAGAATCGTTCCAAGTAATATTGCAAAACCTGTCAGGATATAGGGAAACAAGCGTGATTCAGGATCTTCAATCGATGGAATTCCAATCAGGAATGCGAAACTCCAGAGGTAGATCATAATGACTGACAGGTAGTTGTAATCAAATGATTTCTTTGCAGCCTTACCGTCCATTGGCATATCACCTCGCGTTTGTTGATGGGTGGGGGTGCCGAAACACCCCGCAGCCCACATCTCTCAATGTCTCAAATCCTTGAAGCCAGATACAGCGTTTACTGCCAGGGCTCTTCCTTCCAAAGCTTTTGAAGCCCTTCAGCAATGGTTGTGTATTTTGCCTGCATATCCACGCCACTCAAGGTGTCTACGGGAATCTTCATTTCTGCTACCTTTTTCTGAACCTCTGGATCCGCAGCGGCAGCCATGAAGCAGTTTTCAAGATACTTACGGATCGGTTCCGGCATATCCTGCGGTGCGCCGATACCGCGCATATTCACCTGAAGCACTTCATAGCCGGACTCTTTGTAGGTGGGAACTTCCGGAAGGAATACGGACCGTTTTTCGTCACCAGTTGCAACCACGACGATCTGCTTTTCGTCCAGCATGGTCATGCAGTTTGTAACGTTCAGGCAGAAGGCATCGACATGCTTGCCCACAACAGCAGCCAGGACTTCGGTTTCACCGTCAAAAGGAATAATTTTAAATTTAACACCGGCAGCCTTCTCAATCAGCTTCAAGGTTAGACCCTCCTGGCCGATGGCCGAGGTTACACCAACGCTGACCTGCCCTGGACGGGCCTTGGCGTCATCTACTATATCCTGCAGCGTCTTGTATTTGGAGCCTGCAGCAACACCGATGGCACCGGGATCTGTCATAGTGTTCATGATGTAGCTCATCTTGTCATATCCGTAGGGTAGGGTTTCTGCCGTTGAAGATATCAGCATGGCGCTGGGTGTGAAACCGATGGTGTAGCCATCCGGTTTGGCGTTAGCAATGGCAGACCATCCGATCTTGCCGCTGGCGCCTTCTTTATAAGTTACAATAAAACCGTTTTCCCAACCCTCCATCTTCTGCACCTTGTCAGCCATGATGCGGAAATAGGCGTCAAAAGGAGAACCGGGTCCAAAGCCGTAAATCAGTTCAATTTCTTTTTTGGGAAAATCCGCTGGAACACCCTCCGGCCTTAGGGTGGAGGCGGTTTTACCAGTATCTGCAGGGGCCGCAGCCGGATCCACCGGTGCCGCCTCGGTCTTAGGACCACATCCGAAAGCAGTGACGCATATCAAGGCAATAAGCAGTAACATAGCGATGGTTTTCTTTCTTGTATTTCTCATACATGAACCTCCCTGATGATGTAGTGGAATGACAGCTCTCATTACAACTTGTTCAAGCCTGTATCGATTCACCGATGTGATGCGTTCCGATCCCCCTCCCAGATTTTTCTTCCAGACATTCCTGGAAATACAGCAGCCACCTGTTTTGGTCATTTACGCCTGCTGCGGTATAATCACCATCCTCACAGCTTTGGAATCTGTCCTTTGTGATTACACCTATATCTATACGCAACAGTCATGCCAATACCTGTTGTAACACATTACATCCTTTACGCCGGATTGTTACGATTTAGCGAAATCATTGAAAACAGCGGGTGTAAGGTAAATCTCGTATTGATGTGACTCTTTCCAGGGTGGCTGCTTTTCTTCGCCGATTCCCATATATTCGGAAGAACCGCTCGAATAATCGGTCCTTCCATGGATTCCCCTATACTTGCGTTTCCCACTTATGAAAAAGCTTTTTCATAAGTGAAAATTAGAGCCTCATAACCGGAATCAAACCAACTGCTGTACATAAAACCATTTTTTCTCCTCCATGACATTGTCGCGGTAGGATGCAAAATCCTCTTTGTAGGTCTGCTGCAGCTCTAGCGCTAAAGCCTGGGCCGCGTTGAGATACGCGGCGTATTCCCCCTCAGAACTATTCTCCGACGGTTTCGGCCATTCTTCGTTCTTCTGCCGCAGGCACGCTGCAAGACCAAAGGGTTCCGCGTCCGCCTGCCGTTTCGGATCATGATATGTCCATGCGCCAGATCGACTGTCCAAAATGTAATCCTGAAGGAACAGGTAACCGTGCTCAGCAACGAATTCGATTGCATCACAGATGAATGCCACCTGCTCCGTGGTCATGGTGTAGTGGAAATTCACCCGAACCCATCCCGGCTTCAGCGAATTCATGCCGTTGCTGATGAACTCCCTGAACACCTCCGAGGTGCGCCGATCGATCCCCAGAAGCCTGTGTCCATAAGGCCCTGCACAGGCACAGCCTGCTCGTGACTGGATGCCGAACAGATCGTTCAGCAACCGCGCCACCAG
Source organism: uncultured Peptostreptococcaceae bacterium (assembly GCA_964511875.1). Lineage (GTDB taxonomy): Bacteria > Bacillota > Clostridia > Peptostreptococcales > Acidaminobacteraceae > CAZEHS01. Next base: position 8,642 of record CAZEHS010000026.1, on the reverse strand, counting down.
CCTGTGATGGAGGTATCCCTCCCGGTAGCGGACACTGAAGGAGAGAATGGCTACACGACGATCGGGATCATCGGGGCCGAGGATTTCAATATTGGGATTTTTCTGCAGACGATGGATCACATGACGGATATGAGCCTGTTCAATTGTTTCAATGGTTTCTATTCCAATGGCCGCCTTAAGCTCAAGGGCAAGGGCCATCTTCAGTATCTGGAATATGCCCGGGGTTCCGGCCTTTTCCCGGGATTCCGGATCCTCTGTGAAGTCGTACCCAAAAGCGCTGACATAGTCCACCGTGCCACCGCCGGCAACTGTAGGTGATACCCCACCGTCATACAGCTTCTTATTGATGACAAGAAGCCCGCAGGCTCCCGGCCCCCCAAGAAACTTATGTGGTGAAAGATACACGGCATCAAAATAGGACTCTGAATCCCGATTCATATCAATGGACACATATGGTCCGCTGGCTGCAAAATCAAAGCACGCCAGGGCATGATTCTCATGAAGGATTTTTGCGATGTCATAAACCGGAGAAATCACCCCGCTGACATTAGACGCTGCGGAAAAAGAGCCGATTTTCAGGCGATTACGGTATTTCGGCAAGGAGAGCTTGATCTCCAGATCTGCCAGATCGATGCCGCCGTCCTTATCCAGATCGACGGTTACGACCTCTGCAATGCTTTCGCGCCAGATCAAGTCGTTGGAATGGTGCTCATAGGGACCGATGAAAACCACCGGAACATCCCGGGTATATTCACCGAGAGGCCCCTTTAGATAGTCCGCCGTTTTGGGTGGCACATAAAGTCCTAAAATCTCACAGAATTTTTGGATCGCACCGGTGGAGCCGGTACCCACTGGAATGATGTAATCATCCTGAGTTGCGTTAAGCAGTTCCTTCACCCGCGCCTCGGCCTGATGCACGTAGGTGGTCATTGTCTTGCCGGTGTAGCTATCCTCCGTATGGGAATTGGCGTAAGATTCTCCCAAGCTGAGCAGGTATTTTTCAATAAAAGCAACCGTCCGCCCCGAAGCTGTAAAATCCGCATAGGTAATCCTGCGCCTACCATAAGGCGTCAGCATCTCCTTGCGGCTTCCTACAATTTCACCGCGTAATTCATCAACAGATAATTGCATAGTAAGTCCTCCTAGTGAATGGATTCGCGTCACAGCCCTCTATATTGCAATAGTGATGCCACAAAATATATCAACTGAATTTTCCGGCATCGCAACATATAATCCTGTAATTGCAGTATATTCAGCCTCGTCCCTTGTCTCAGAGGCGTTTCCAGACAAAACCGGGTCTATAACAGACAATCGATGAAATTTTCATAATTGACAGCGAATTTTCAAGAATGCAAACATACCTTGAGGACAGGACATCCTTATAACATAAAAAAAACAAGCTCCGAACGATCCGGAACTTGTTATCTTCAAAGGGTTTCAAGCAATCTATGGTTATATGTGAGAGCGATCTCAAAATACCGTGTCCCTATTGTACCTGGTAATAATTGTTGAGCTTTCTGTACAGTGTGGTCACGCTCATTCCCAGCTTCTTTGCGATGACCTTTTTCCCTTCCGTAGTATTGCCGTGGAGATCCAACAGTGTCCTGAGCATTTTCCCCTCAAAGCTGCGGGTCATCTCGTCCAGGCTTTTCAGTGAATTTATTTCAATAGGTTCCGAATCCGTCTCGCTGGGCCTGTCCTCTGCATTCATGTAGTTGTTCAGGAAATACTCCGGCAAATCCTTTGTGCCGATTTCTTCATCGAAGGAAAAATTGATAGCATACTCCAGAACGTTTTCCAGCTCCCGAACATTTCCCGGCCAGGGATATTTCAGGAACTTCCCTTCAACCTCCCTGGATATTACCTTGGGGAATTTACTCATCTTCCTGCAAAGCGTCTTCGTGATGTACTCGGCGCAGAGTACCACATCCTCATCCCGATCCTTAAGGGAAGGCAGGCGTAGCGGAATGACATTGAGCCGGTAGAATAGGTCTTCTCTGAATTCGTTTCGTTTGATCATATCCTCAAGGTTCTTATGTGTGGCCGAGATTATCCTAACATTGATGCTAGTCTGTGAGACGCTGCCGATCCGCGTGATCTTCCTTTCCTGGAGCACCCGCAGCAGCTTCGACTGCAGATGCAGGGGCAGGTCTGCAATTTCGTCCAGAAACAGGGTTCCGTTATTGGCCTGTTCAAATTTTCCGATTTTACCTTTGGGGCTGGCCCCGGTGAAGGACCCCTTCTCATATCCGAAGAGCTCTGATTCGATGAGGTTTTCCGGAAGTGTAGCACAGTTGATCGCTACGAAAGGCCCGTTCTTCCTGAAGCTTGCATTGTGGATGGAACGGGCGAAAAGCTCCTTACCTGTGCCACTGGCCCCCCGCAGGATGATGGTGGAATCGGATTTTGCCGTGATGCGTGCCTTGCTGATCAGCTCCCCCATAACATGGCTGCAGCCTACGATATTCTCGAACGTTACATCGTTATGGTCATTGTACGTCATGGCAATGTTGATGATCTCCTCAAGTACATCGAAATCCACCAGAGTAGCAATCGTCTCTTTGTCCAGAAAGATGTAGTTCACCTTGTAAAGCACCCGGACCACCTTACTACCGATGGTCCAGTTGCCAAGGGCCTCTCCATTGTCTGCTGCGTTGATTTCCAGACCGGAGATCACTTCTGATATCTTCTTGTTGATGATCTTGCTTGCTGAAAAATTGATGTTCAGCGACTTGATCGCCTTGGAATTGATATGGATGATCCGTTGTTCTTGATTGATGATGACTATTCCCCTGTTAATGGAATTGATGATGCCGTTAATCTCCGCCAGCCCCATATTCAGTTCATTCACCATTTGGATGCTTCGGATTTCTTTTTCGATATCCTCGGCCAGATACCGGATCATTTCCATATACTCCGTACGCTTACTCACCATGCGCTGGTCCTGCTCTGGCGTAAAGGAGGCGAAGCAGACGACTCCAATGACATGATCATTAATCTTTATGGGATAGATCATGCTGTTTATTTCCTTGCAGGTGGCCGAATCGCTGCAGGTTTCGCATTTCGGGTTTTCACAGTCGTAGATGTTGATTTCAGGCTCACCGCTGGAAAATACCCTTGATAGCAGAGAGTTCTTGGGACTGCTTTGGTTGATACGATGATAGAAATTGCCTGTCCCTGAGATTCGGACCGAGTGATGGTCTACAACTGTGATATCCACATCCAGGGCTGAGGCAATCGGTTCAGACAAAGACTGTATCTTCTCATAAATCAGTTTCAAATATGACATACAAGCACCTCCAAGTCTTTATATCACTGGTATTCTTCCTAAGACCCTTTCCGGAGCATCCCCAGAATCACCATATTCCTAAACATTTGTCTTGTTGTCTTGTTGTCTTTATGTTTCGTTTCAATCATCGTACACCCATCCCCTGAGTTATGTCAATATCGATCCTTGAATTTTCAGCATATTCTGATAGAACGCTGTAATAATCCGGTTTTCTTATGCAGCGAATATACAGTGAGCTCTTTTGAAGCTAATTCGAAAATAGTTAGGGATCTATTGCCGTTTCAGGTAGTTATGGCGAGTAAGCTCCTGAGCAATGAACTTATGAAGGCGGATCCTGATTTGATCCATGACAAGAGCGGTCTCCGCGTGATGAGTAAGCTGTCGTTCTCAGCAAACATGCTTCAATCCAAAACACCCTGCTCTGAAGGGTACATTTTAATTAGCATTGGGGCGTTTTTCTTTTTGTGGACATGATGTAGTCATTATCATCAAGGTGTGCGATTTGATGGCGTTTCCACTTGGTGAATGATTATGTTACAAACATATAGAACAAGTCTGTATAGCACACTCATTATGTGGCACGATCCATTCAAATAGAAAACCCTCTCACGTTCGAGAGGGCGACTCTTGTTCACTATTATCCCTTAATCAACTGAAGTATACCTTGGGGGATCTGATTACTCTGGGCAAGCATTGCATTGGCTGCCTGTGCAAGTATGTCCAGCTTGGACTTCTCCATGATCTCTTTTGCCATGTCAGCATCGGAAATTCTGGATTCAGCTGCCGCCAAGTTCTCCGCTGAATTAGCAACATTTCTGATAGTATGTTCTAAACCGTTTTGATATGCCCCGTATTTTGACCTTTCCTCTGAAACTATTCTCATTGCATCATCAATTGATGTTATTGAATTGCTAGCATCATTTATTGTGGATAAATCCAGGGTATCAATCCCTAGTTTATTAGTTCTTACATCAGACAACTCAACCATAAATTGATTTCCTGCATTTGCACCAACTTGTAGGAATATGTCATATGGCCCCTCTTCAACAGGAGTTGGAGGCGGGATAGACGGAAGCGTAGGTGGGATTGATATTCCATAGAAATGATTGATTACGAATGTATCCCCAGGATTTATCGTTCTTTCGTTCCACATGACTGCGTATCCGCTATCACCCGTCGATTGGTCGGTATCCGTCCAACCATAGGCACTACTAACATCAAAGTATTGGCCTATCCTAAATTCATCAGGTTGCACAAGAATACTACTTCCAGAAATTATCCCCTCAGCCTGAATGTCTTCACCCAAATTATTGAAGACCGTAAATTTTTCGGGAAGGTTGACTCCTGAATACGTCTCTTCATTCGTTGCAATGGAGCCATTAATTATAAACGGCGCGGTATCGTCATTTCCTAACATTACATCGATTGTATAGTAAAAGCCAATATCCTGTGGAACTACACTAGTATTCTTAGTTGAATATGTAAATGCAAATTTGTCTTCAACAATTTTAACATTTTGAATAACCTCAATGTCTGATAATGACCATGTTACATTATATTCGTCAGTTCCAACATTATCTATGGCCGTTGGGATAGTACCCCACAATTGTATTTGTGAATTGTTTAGCAGAACTGATGTTTTCGAAGTTCCTAGACCTGGATATACCAGTGTCTTGTTATCGTCGTCAGTTGTATGAGGATAACCGAGATTTGTTCTCATGTTTACTCTTCCCATTGAGTCTAAGGTCAAACTAAGTACGTTCTCATAATTATACTCTGGTGGTGTTACGACACTGGTTGTTCCATTCGGATTTGCACCGTTCAACAGGTGTATTCCGTTAAAGGTTGTATTGTTAGCAATATCATCAATCGCCTTTTTAATTTCGTTGACCTCCGTCTGAATTTTATCTCTATCAGAATTAATCAGAGTTCCGTTGGCCGACTGAATCGCTAATTCTCTAAGTCTCAACAAGAACGGATCATTAATGTTGGACAACCCGCCGTCAGCTGTTTGAGTAAGTGAAACACCATCTTGAATATTTCGCTCAGCCATGTTGAGGCCACGTATCTGCGCTTTCATCTTCTGGCTGATGGCAAGGCCAGCAGCATCATCAGAAGCATGGTTGATGCGAAGACCAGAAGACAGCTTCTCCATTGTCTTTGACGAAGCTGTTTGGTTGATATGCTGTTTATTCAGTATATTTATGGAAGTCATATTATTAGCTATTCGCATTGAGCATCACCTTTATTGAGCCATGTGTAAATTATCGGCATTATTGGATGTGTTCTTGAGTACAATTTGGCATTTTTTAGAACATAGTAGTGTGCAATTGGCTTATTATCACTTGGATGCAGAGGTTACCAGAAAGAATTGGGAGAGTCATCACTGTGGACAACTCTCCAACAACGTCCAGTATTCAATGTTATGCAATCTGAATAATCAAGCACTCCTTAAAAGTAGAACTCCTTAAAATAAATGCCCTCCACTTACGCCCCTTTCCACCTGCCATTAGATCATTTGGATTTCTCTCCAGTTTCATAAAATGGTGCACCTGTTCAGGTCTTAACCTCCATAATCCTGCGACTTTCAATATTGTTACATTCTGTGCTATTATTATTAGAGGGACTCTCAAAGAGTCATGTAATCACAGCGGTCAGGCGGATCATCGAAGGATTGAAAGACAAGCAACATGGAGAAAAGAAATAGAATAGCCCAGTCCGGATGGATTGGGCTATTGTTTTATCCGATGCCTAACAGTTCTAAGACTCCCGCTTCTAAAGCGGGAGTAGAGAACTGTAGAGGCCCTGGATCCGCTCTACTAAGGTTCAGATGGAGTAGAAACTCCACCTGAACAATCATTGAAATTCTGTTGAGACAATGGGGACTTGGAACAGGCTATTCTTCAGGCAATTATGGTACTTACTATCCAGGTGTCATAGCTCTGCTTTTCATTTTCGGATCATGGATACTTTTAAGATGCACCTTTGAAGAGAAGAATGCAAAAATGGTTAAAAACTATCCAAGCATAATGCTGGCAATCGCAATAACAGTAGTGATAATTTCAAAATTTATAAAGATATGAAGTGAAATGAGCAGAAATTGTTTCTAAACTCTGATTTTGTTTGTTTTGACAGACCGGTTCCATATCCGGCTCTTTAAAACCTAGAAAGACAGCGTTTCAGCTGCCCCGCTATTACTATCGGTTATCAAAATAACGGCAGGATTTCCAGATGCAAAAAACAGAAAATCCCCGACCCTGGATCTGCAACGGAACATCTTACGACACGTTGCAACAGGCGGCGGAGGCTTTTGTAATGGCTTTGATATTTTATGTACTGCAGCTATCTACTGAATTCCTATTGTAGTGCCATCTGTAATCACAGTGACAGTTTTTCCCGCTGTCCAGGCAACCTGTCCGCTATACTTCTTCAATACGTCCATTGCTACTTGGTGAGGGTGTCCATAACTGTTGCCTATCCCGTAACTGATTACCGAAATATCCGGATGGAGTGCGGACAGGAGTGATGACCTATTTCCTGTGCTACTTCCATGATGTTCAGCTTTATAAAGATTTACATGTCCCAGATCAATAAGCCATGGATCAATGCTCGCGCTTGCATCACCGGCGAAGAGCATTTTTTCTTTGCCATATGACACCAGTGCCACTACGCTGGTATTGTTTATATCTTCTGATTCATCCACTGTTTCAATGATTTCTACTGACAAATCGCCATAACGGATTAATTCGCTCTTATCAGCGGTTACCAGACACCCTTCTGATGCAATTTTTGATTGAACCTCTGCAAAAATCTGTGATGTTTCAGACACGCCGCTGTCTATGTATCTCTCAACTCTGAAACTATCAAGAACCGCCGGCAGTCCACCGATATGATCCTCATGAGGATGGGTAGCGACAACTAGCTCCAGATCATCCACCCCTTGAGACTTGAGATAGTTGACCACCGTACCACCGCTGGACTCATCGCCTGCGTCTATCAGGATATCTATATCGTTCAGGTCAAAGAATATCGCATCACCCTGCCCTACATCGATAAAGGAAACCTTCAGGTTACCACTTGATGTAATCGGTGCCAGACTGATGCCCGGACCGGTAATCAATACGGTTCTTGTCTCCGCATCCCAACCAACCGTTCCCCCGAGAGCTTCGATGACGGCTCGGATCGGCAGACACGTTCTGGCGTCTCGAATCATTGCAGGAGAATCTATGGGTACATTCACACCGTTCTTCTCCATATAATTCTGCCCGACTGGTATCTTCAATATATCATTGCCACGAACAACAATAACACATGGATCTGCCCATGTAATTGAATCAACCCCGAATGCTTCCAGTGCCGCTCGCAATGGAACGTAGGTGCGTCCGTTTTCCACGAATGGCACGGGATCAGTCATCTGAATGAATTTTGAATTGACCTTCACGTTGATTGAAGGTGGCATAGCAGTTATAGGCGTTGTGCTCGGCAACGGGATTTGAACCTGCTCTGCGGCAACTGAATCTGAAATTGGAGGCTGACATTTCTTACACGGACGATACCCGTGACTCGTCGCATCCGCGGAAGATTCAAAGAAAAGTCTGTTCTTTTCATAAATTGTATTTACATAGCCGCACTCTGGATAGTGATAGATATCCGAATTAACTGATCCTAAGTATTTGTATGTATCGCCATATGTATTGCTCTCTACGCCCATAAGGGGCATCATCAAGAGTATACAGATGGCTGGAATAACAAAACACTTCAACCACTTTCTCACGCTACCGCCTCCAACTTACATAATATGTCTGACACTATTCTACCATATTATGCAGGCAAGGATTCTGTAAATGGAAATTTATGTTCGGAATCTCTGACTGAATCCATTAAAGATGTTTTCAATGCGTTTCCATTTCACAATCACTCCTCCGACTTAACGGCCCCTCAATTCAAGCACCAAAATTCAACATTGCTACATTTTGTGTTATTATTATTTTGTAGGTATGGAGAAAAGAAATTGAATAGCCCAGTCCGGATGGACTGGGCTATTGTTTTACTAGTATAAATACATATTTTTGAATGGTTGGAATTTCGTTGTGTCAGCTGTGAATCAAACCGCATTCTACACATTGCCCCAAGCTTAAAAGGAAAATAGAAACGTCGAGAGGAGAACGAATGATAAATATAAAAAGGAGCGTAAGCTATGCAGACATATGGCGTTCCTATCAGCTAATTCTTGATGGTGAAGTTATCGGGGAATTGAAAAATGGGCAATATGCTTCTTATGAAGCTCCAATTGGAGTGCATGAACTGCAATTAAAGCTTGATGGATTCAAGAGCAATAAAATCGAATTTGAAA
>CAZEHS010000025.1:0-31914 GCA_964511875.1 uncultured Peptostreptococcaceae bacterium | reverse complement strand
CCACCAGAAGGGATTTCCGAATTTACGCCTCGGATATGGCATTGAATTTACATTTTAATTCGCATGCACCGCAGCCGATACATTTCTCACGGTCGATCACATGAACGTTCTTGACTATGCCGGTTATTGCATTTACAGGACACGCTCTCACACAAAGGGTACAGCCCACGCAGTTATCCGCCGAGATGACATATTTTTTGAAAGCCTGGCAGCTTTTGGCCGTACATTTGCCGTTGAGGATATGGTCCTCGAACTCATTTCGGAAATACTTCAGGGTCGTCAGGACAGGGTTGGGAGCTGTCTGCCCCAGGCCACAGAGGGAGCCTTCCTTTATCTTATAACTCAGCTGCTCAAGAGTGTCCATATCCGCTGCAACACCTTTGCCTTCGACGATCCGGGTAAGGATTTCCAGCATCCTCTTGGTGCCGATGCGACAGTAAGTGCATTTGCCGCAGGACTCGTTGCAGGTGAAATCCAGAAAGAATCTAGCCATTTCAACCATGCAGGTCGTATCATCCATTACAACCATCCCGCCGCTGCCAACGATTGCGCCTGTTGCCTGGATGGCTTCATAATCGATTTTCGTATCCAAAAGGGGTTCCGGGATACAGCCGCCGGAGGGGCCGCCCATTTGAACCGCTTTGATCGGCCTGTCGTTCTCTATACCGCCCGAAATCCCAAAAATCACTTCACGCAGTGTAAGTCCCATCGGAACTTCCACAAGACCGCCGTTCTTTACCTTTCCGGTCACTGCAAAGACCTTCGTCCCTTTGCTTTTTTCTGTACCTAGTGCTGCAAAGGCTTCGCCGCCGTTTTCAATGATCCAGGGCACATTGGCGTAGGTTTCAACATTGTTGATGTTGGTGGGTTTCCCCATGAATCCCTTTTGAGCCGGGAATGGCGGCTTGAATCGGGGCATTCCCCGCTCCCCTTCCAGTGACGCAATCAGTGCGGTTTCTTCTCCACAAACGAAGGCACCGGCGCCGGCCTTGATTCGCATATTGAAATTCAGGCCTTCAATACCGAAGATGTTCTGACCAAGATATCCTTTTTCGGTGGCATCTTTGATGGCCTTTTCAAGCCGTTTGATTGCCAGCGGATATTCAGCCCGCACATATACGATCCCTTCATCAGCACCGATGGTGTAGCCTGCAATCAGCATCCCCTCTATCAGACAGTGTGGATCCCCTTCAATGACCGAACGGTCCATGAAGGCACCCGGATCCCCTTCATCAGCATTGCAAACCACATATTTCTTGTTGTCATGAGACATCAGTGCCGCATTCCACTTGAACCAGGTTGGGAATCCTGCGCCGCCACGGCCTCGGAGCCCAGATACTTTCATGACATCTACAACCTGTTTAGGGCTCATGGTGGTGACCACTTTTTCAGCAGCCTTATAGCCGCCCACTCCCAGATATTCCTCCAGACTTTCAGGATTGATCCTTCCGTAATTCCGGGTAACAATCCGGGTCTGCATATCGTAAGCCGCCTTATCGGTTTCTCCCATCAGGAGTTTTTCCGATTCCGGTGAATTGCTGAGAATGCCCGGTATGTCCTCCGGAGTGACCTTAACATACCTTACCAGCCCGCTCTCAGTGTATACATCCACGATGGGTTCCAGGTGACACATGCCGATACACCCTGTGAGCCCAAGGTCATGAACGGCTGTGGTGTCCTTTTTAAGACCCTCGGCCATCAATTCATAAAGTTGTCCTGCGCCTGCTGCAATACCGCAGCTTCCAGCTCCTATTCGTATCTTCATCCTTGTGTCTCCCTTGCTCTTATGGACTTGATGGCTTCTACCGCAGACTCTGGCGTAAGCTTGGCGAATACGGTCTCACCTACCATCATTACAGGTGCAAGACTGCAGCATCCCAGACATGCGACGCTGTTGCATGAGAAAAGACCATCGTCAGTAGTACCGCCGTTTTGGATTCCCAAATAGCCGAATACAGCTTTTTCAACAGCTCCGGCTCCTTTTACATGACAGGCAGTGCCCTTGCAGATCATGATGTTGAGCTTACCGGTAGGCTTCAGTTTGAACTGAGTGTAAAAGGTAGCCACACCGAATATCTTAGCTTCCTGAATTCCAGTACGGGCCGCTATATGAGCGATTGCCTCCTGGGGCAAATAACCCAGCACATCCTGAGTTTTTTGGAGAATCGATATCAGGTTGTTCTTATAATCCTGATAATGACCGATGATGGCATCGAGTTCCGCCGCCATCTCGCTGATTTCCTTTTTTTCCACTGTATTCATCTCACCACTCCTCATGCAAATTTTGATTTTCTCGTCCTGCCAGACCCTGTAACCAGAGTCATTACACCCGTTAAATCTTTGTTAAAGAATTAATTATTTTCCCGTTAAATTTATTATACCGCACCAAGGCGGGTGCTGAAAAGCCAAAAGATTGAATATTTATTCGCCTTTATGGGAGCCAGAGAGAACAAAACGGCTGTCTATGAAGGTGTCTTAAAAAGCCATAGTGGATAAACCTGTTCCAATCAGTGTCCTTCACATTTCAAACACTTTTTTTTATGATCACCCTATCCTTCATTTTAATCATAAACCGGCAGATATGAAAGACTTTGTTTAAACATTAAACATTAAAGTTTCTTGTTTGTTCGCGGTTTTGGCACGGGTTGAATAAACTGCATGTTTGTTAATGAATTAGCAAAGTGGTTGCTTTTCAGATTACACATTACTTGCTCAGGCCTATATGATGATTACAATTGCAATTACTGTGCCAAAACCCTCCTTGGTTGCCGATCTTGGACCGCAACCCTTACTATGTAACTCTGTACATTGATTCAGCCCATTTCCAGACCATTGTGACAGATACGGTAAGGAGGTTGCGCACCTAAAAAGATAAGCATTACGATGCATAATTGCAACGTAATGCTTATACTGACTCAATGAAAAACACAAATACTGTCTACGCAATCACCACTGTCTACACAGTAGGCACTTCCATTTTCATTTCAATTCCCTTTACTTCGAGAATTTTAAAGAACAGATTATTTTCCAAATGGAATGTTACTTCATTCACTGTCTGCTGATCAATACGATTGCTTAGAAAGATTCGAATCCCATCGGCAGCAGTTTCAGAATATCCATTCATTTTACTTTTCGCAAAACCCAAACGGGCTTCAGGCACGTAGAAATTCCGTGTGCCTCCACAGCCTCACCCCAGGTTGGTTGCAGTCATCCGCATGTCTACGATCAACCGGTCCGAATTATGTTTTTTCATATATTCCTTAACGCCTTCGCCAATAATGATAGTCATATCTTCCTCTTAGAATAAGTTTTTATTTTAATAGGATGCCAGACAGCCGTTAAGGGCCGTCTGGCACAGGTAAGCAATGACTATGCGACGTCCTTCTGTTCAAAGATGACTTCATCATCTTCAGGATTACCGCCCAGAAGAATCAACAGACAAAGTACGATTCCCACACCCAGACCCCATGCAGCGCCTCGTGTTGCCAGCACTGCACCCATCACGCCTGCGATGCCCAGGTCATTTGCAGTACGAGCTTTGAGAACACCGACTTTTACGGATACATATCCCTGAATCAGCATCGTTGAAGCCAACGCAATCCCTAGAATAGGCTTAACAAGTGTGACAATCGGAAGCAGGAAATATCCTGTCAGCGTACCGAATCGGAAGGAACCAGCACCGCCGTTTATCGAATCCATCGCATTCCTGCCATGCTTGAATCGTTGGCAGACGACGACCTGCATAGCTGCCCACAGGGGACCGCACATGGTGATGTCAGGACCAAAGATCGACATGACCATGTTTCTCATTCCAAAGATCATATGGGATCTGTTCGGGTTGTAGTCAATGAGTTCATCCGGACGCGTTTTCCCTGAATCCTCCAAAAGCGCTTGGGATTGAATCATATCCCCAAACAGAATGATGTACGATGAAATTACCATTGGCAAGCCGGCAATGAACATCGACAATGGAGGGAAGCCTAGTCCAAAGACAGTCCATTCGCTGAAAAGTGTTGTAAAGTCGGGCTTAGTGAATCCCCATTCAAGGACCGGCCAGGCTGTTTCACCGGAAAGGGGTCCCACGAGGGTAGCAAGGAGGACCACTGGAAGAATGCCTAAATTTCCGATTGTCCTAAAGACAATATTGCTGTCGCGGATGCTTTTAAATTGATTGGAGAACAACAAATAGAAACCGAGACCGATACAAATGGTAATAGAAATCGGGAACGTATCAAATCGCGCTTCGGGTTTGAAAATGACCATGACTGCTGCAAATCCAGATCCCAGTATGATTCCGCACTGCATTGCATTCGGTACGAGTTTGATGATTTTTTTGCCTAAACCGGTCACGCCTAATACGAAAGCCAATACTCCCAATGTAAGTTCGAAAGCAATAAGTGCATGAACCCGCTCCGGACCCATGGGGAATTGTGCAACATGGAGCATCAGCAGCGGAATCGCCGGTGTAACCCATCCAGGAACCACCGGATCCCCGAGTAAGACATGTGCACAGTATAGGATCCCGTTTAAAACCACAATTGCGATGGCTACTTCGAACGGCATCCCCAGATACTCTGTAAGCATGGGGATTGCACCCAGGCAGACTGCACACATCAACAGCCCCTGAAAATAATCCGCCCATTCAAAACGATAGTGCACAAAAGGAATGCGAATCTTAAACGGACCTGCGGGTAGATAGGGCTGTTCTTTTCCAAATTCACGTTTCATTGCCATGTCTTGACCTCCTCGAATAATGAGTTATTAATTACACTGATTATTCATTGCAAAAGGAGTGCCAACTTGAAATTTGCCTGAAAGCCTGATTCAGTCACGTTATCCAGCCTCTAACAAGAATTTGCGAGCGATTCTGAACGGATTTTCCGAGCGAATTCGCACAGTTGATCGGATGCGCTCACCTTCTCCATTATTATCACCTCATTGAAAATTGAGCTGATAAGAAACGCTTATCTTAGTGTATACTGAGGGCAAAGAAAATCAGCAAACGCCCGCAGAAAATCCAATCCATGAGAAAGAGGTCGCTCAATGAGTAAGGAGATACTGATTCTGGGCCTTCCGCTAAAGACGGTCATCATAGGCGGAGGGTTGTTCTTATTATCCACCTTTCTTCCCACTATCCTTTCCTATATGCTTCAGCACAGGAAGGTGAAGGATCATGAATAGAGTGATCGTGTACATGCTTTATTTTGCCGTTTACACCATCGCATTGCTGCTGTGGGGGAAGAACGGCTTCAAGAAGACCAACACGATCAAAGACTTTTGTGTTGCAGGAAACAGTCTGGGCATATATACCAGCATCTTCACCTTTACGGCCACCTGGTTCAGCGCGGTATCCATGCAAAGTGTCACCGGATCGGTTTATGCATTCGGGTACTCCACGATCCTTTATTCCGTCGTCGGCTGGTTTCTTGGAGCGTCTTGTCTGATTTTTGCAGCAAACAAGATTCGTGATTATGACATCGTTACGATTCCGGAGTATTTCAGGCTCCGTTACAACAGTCCGGGTTTTCAGGTATTCGCAGGCGTAATCATTGTCATTTCATATATCCTGTATATCATCATTCAGATAAAGGGCTTCGGTCTTGTGGTTTCTGAGTTGCTCGACATCAATTACACCATTGCAATTTTCCTGATTTATCTGTTTGTTGTCTATACCAGTTTCGGCGGTCTGTTTTCTGTTGCCCGTACAGATGCCCTGAATTTCGTACTTGTCATCATCGGTATCTTTTTAGCCGCAGGCTATATCGTCCACGATATCGGAAGCATAACCCTCATGCATGAAAAAGCTGCTGCTCTTACTGACGGCGCACTGCTGGATCTGTCTGCCAACAATCTGTTCAGCCCCCTGATGATTTTCTCCACAAGTTTAGCCTGGGGACTTGGAACTGCTGCAAATCCACAATATCTCATCCGGATCACATCAGCAAAAAGTAAGAAGATCGGAATGCAGATGATCAGCTATTCCGTCATTGTCATGGGAGTACTTTATCTGGGGCTCATGATAATCGGGATAGGCAGCAGGGTTCTTGAACCTTCCATCAGCAGCATCGGATCAGTTGACAGAGTCCTCCCATATATCATCAATACCAAAATTTATTCCAATTTCAGCGGCATCATCTTCATCAGCATACTGGCTGCATCGATATCGACGGCGAACTCCCAGCTGCTCCTGCTCTCCAGCAGCTTCAGCTATGACATCTATATGAATGTATTCAACCGCAAGCTGGACAACGACAGATTTCTGACCTTGACCAGAGTTATCATTTTCTTCGCTGGAACAATCTCACTGCTGCTGTCCATTAATCCTCCCGAAACGCTGTTGATCTATGGAAGTTATATCTGGACCATCTTCGCAGTTACTTTCCTGTTTCCGCTTTACGGCGGGCTCTACTGGAAAAAGGCCACCCTGCAAGGGGCTGTCTATTCTTCAATAGGCGGAATCATTGCAACTGCGACATTCTATCTGCTAGATCTTAAGGGTGACGTCCCCATGTTCGTTCATCCCGTTTTACCTGGACTGATCATTTCCTTCCTGATTTTCTATTACGTGAGCCGGGCAACCTATCGAGAGGAACAGGACATAAAGAATGCTGTAAGGAACGCGCCATGAAATTTGATATTGAAAATAAAATCCTGATCCCTTTCATGACCCTTTCTATCCTCCCGATCATCATTCTTGGGATAGTTTCCTATGTCAATGGCTACCAGCTTCTATTCAATGATAAAGTCAAGAATATGGAGAGCTCATTAAAAGAACAGATTGCTTATATCGAGATGCTGGATGACAAGGTCCTAAGCAGTAAAATTTCACTGGCGGAAGGCAAGAGTGAAGCGGAGAAGCACTTCAAGAAACTGAACAAGGAAAATTTCATAATACTGGATGGCAATCACTACGTCGTGAATAATTCCAGCCTGACCACTCCCAATCTGGAAACAATCAGCAGCAGCGGCAGCAGCCATATTTTCGACAAGGACAACCTGCTGCTCATCTTTGACCGATATGACCGCTGGAACTGGACTCTTGTACTCGGCATAGATAAATCCATATTCATGGAAGAGCTGCTTGACATACAAAAATACACCTTTCTGATGGCTATCATCTTTCTTGTGTTTTCAATGCAGTCAATCATTTTCATTGCCCATAACATTTCGAAGCCGATCAAGAAATTTGCTGAAATCTGTAAACGCATCGAGCTCAACAATCTCAAAGAAAAAATCAGCATCAACCGAAGTGATGAAATCGGAGTCCTGGCTAAATCCTTCAATAACATGATCGATCAGCTGGATTCCAGTGCCGAGAATCTCATTGAAATGAAACAATTCAATGATGACATACTGAAAAACATATCCATCGGCATCATGACAACGGATCAGAACGGCCAGCTGCTGACAATCAATGAAGCCGGTACACGTATTTTTGAAAATTACCAGAACGATGATCTCATTTCTTATGAGCTCAACAAGCAGCTCAGCAAGACGATAGAATCCAGGAAAAGCATCAACAGAGTCATCCCTGTCTACTCCAATCTTATCAGCAAGACGATCTATCTCGATGTAAGCACCTCCCTATTGAAAAAGGATGATGAGCATATAAAGGGAGTCATTTGCAGTTTTAATGATATTACTGAGCGTAAAACTCTGGAGAACAACATCGTACGCGTAAACAGACTGGCTTCTGTAGGCGAATTCGCAGCAGGTCTTGCCCACGAAATCAGGAATCCCCTTACCGGCATCAAGACCGGGATTCAGGTTATCAAAAGCAGGTTTACTGCAGATAATCAACTGTCCAGCATTGATCTTGCTGATGGAATCACATATGAAATCGATAGGATAAACAATCTGGTGACTGAGCTGCTGGATTTTTCCAAACCACAAAAAAGCAGACATGAATGGGCCAATGTCCCTGATATCCTGAATAAGACCATCGAGCTGACAAAAGAAAGCATGTCCAGGAAGAACATCGTTTTGAACTATTACAACCGCTCTGAGCATTCAACGACGTTTGTGGACAAGGCCCAGGCCGAGCAGATATTCATCAATATAATCAAAAACGCCATTGATGCCATGGATGACAAGGGTCAGCTTACTATCAGTATTGAAAATGCCGATATAGAGGGGCTGTCTTATGTTTTGATCAGCTTTGAAGACAATGGAAGCGGCATCAACGAAGATGTCAGCGAAAAAATATTCGATCCGTTCTTTACCACCAAGCCGAAGGGAATCGGCTTGGGTTTATCCGTCGTTTCGAAATTGGTTGAAGAAAACCGCGGCCGAATAGAAATCGAGAGCATCATAGGTGTAAGCACAAAATTCAAGGTGTATCTGCCTGTCGATTTAGGAGAAGGTTATGACAATGAAAATCCTGATAGTTGATGATGAAGCAATGATCTGCAAGTCCCTTAAGGCTGGTCTTTCTGATGTCGGATATGATGCCGTAACCGCTCAAAACCGTACTGAAGCGCTGAAGAAAGTGCAAGCCTTCAAGCCTCACATTGTCCTGACGGATATGCGTATCGGTATCGAAAACGGCATTGAACTGATCGATGATATCAAGAAAATCGATCCTGAAATCGAAGTAATCGTCATGACAGCGTACAGTGATATCAAAAGTGCGGTTTCCGCAATTAAAAAAGGCGCTTTTGACTATATCAACAAGCCCTTTGATCTCGAACAGATAAAGATTGTCATGGCGAGGGCCTGCGAAAACATAAGGTTAAAAGCCAAGATACTCATTTGGGAGAAAGACAAAGAATCCAGCATCAACAATATCGTCGGCAACTGCTCGAAAATGAACGAAGTCTATAAAAAAATCGGCATTCTCTCAAAAAATGAGAATGTCACAATACTTATCCGTGGAGAAACAGGGACAGGGAAGGAGCTTATTGCAGAAGCGATTCATATGAACAGCGCCCGCAAGGACTCTCCCATGCTCAGAATCAACTGCTGCACAATACCCACCCAATTGGTAGAAAGCGAGCTCTTCGGATTTGAGCGGAATGCTTTTACAGGAGCCATTGCCACGAAAAAAGGTCTTTTTGAGATAGCGGATGGCGGAACCGTATTTTTGGACGAATTAGGTGAAATTCCCATGGACGTACAGGCAAAACTTCTTCGTTTCCTTGAGGAAAGGAAATTCAGGAGAATCGGAGGCTTGGA
Source organism: uncultured Peptostreptococcaceae bacterium (assembly GCA_964511875.1). Lineage (GTDB taxonomy): Bacteria > Bacillota > Clostridia > Peptostreptococcales > Acidaminobacteraceae > CAZEHS01. The sequence continues at coordinate 22,740 of CAZEHS010000025.1, read as the reverse complement.
GGATATCAGTGTCGATATCCGGATCATCACCGCAACAAATAAGAATCTTGAAGAAGCCGTTAAGAACAAGGAATTCAGAGAGGATCTCTATTACCGTGTGAATGTGGTTCCGATAGATTTGCCTCCACTGAGGGATCGGGAGAACGATGTGCTGGAAATCGCACGGTACTTCATAGAAAAATACAGCACCCGGTTCAAAAAACCAATCAAAGGATTCGGTGACGGGGTCGAGCGCAGACTGATGGATTACCCTTGGCCAGGCAACATAAGGGAACTCAAGAACGTAATCGAGCGATTGATGATTCTTATGGATGGTGATCTGATCGAACTGCATCATCTCCCCATGGATATCCAGAATGCCAGGATCGATACTCCGATCACAAAAATTCCTGCATGTCCTGATACCAATGATTTAACAGGCCTGACCCTGGAAGAAAAAATGGATTGCATTGAAAAACAGTATATTATCGAAGCGATGAAAAAGACTGGTGCAAATCAGACGAAGGCCTCTGAACTTCTTGGATTAAGCCGATTCACACTGAAAAGAAAACTTGAGAAATACCAGCTGTGACTGGATTCATAATGACATCATTAAATAGAAAAATCTATAATTACATGAATAGTGGGTATATATATTCTGAGACAACAAGGGTTGCCTATTCATTGAGGGAAGGATGTGAAATATATGATTATCAATCTTGAAAAGGATGCCAAGACCTTTTTAAGCGCCAAGAAACACAATGTGCTGACTGTTCTAGCCGACCGCGAGTGTGTCGGGGCAAACTGTACGGAATTTATCTACCCGGTAATCAATTACAAACAACCGGAAGAAAAACAATCGGCTGAATTCGACAAATTTGACGTCGAAGGTGTGACCGTTTGGTTTGATAAAAGGCTTGAGACCGTACCTGAGGTCACTCTGAAACTGGAACACCATATGCTGAGAGACAGGATCCGGGTTGAAGGGCTCCGTACTCCACCGGAAATGACCCATATTCATCTGTAGTCCCCGGAACTGAAATAATCTCTCAGATACACAAAAAAAGAGAAATCCAAATTGGATTTCTCTTTTTTTGTGTGTACTAAAATCATCCGGGCATAAGATCCATCGCCACTTCCGTGTCCAGACCTGTTATCCGTGGCAAACGGTCGTGATTTCACCTATTTCAATTTACCAAGCTTGGCTGCAATCAGATCCCCAAGGGATGTCATTGCTTCCCCTTCGGATTCCGGAAGCTCATAGTCCGAGCCCTCTTCCTCCTGAGCCTGACGAATGCTGAGCGACATCCGCCGCTCCGCTTCTTCAACCTTCAGCACCATCACATCAAGAACCTGTCCCACCTTTACCGCATCTTCCGGGCGGTTGATCCGTTCCTTTGAGATTTCAGATATATGGACCAGCCCTTCAACTCCAGGCTCTATTTCTACAAAAGCACCGAACGGCATCAGACGAACGACGGTCCCTTCGATGATGTCTCCTGGCTCATAGTACCCTGCAGCTCCGACCCATGGGTCCGATTGGATTGCTTTAAGGCTTAAGGAAATACGGTTCTTTGGGATATCAACCTTTTGAACCTGAACTTCCACGGTGTCTCCGAGCCGCAGCACATCGGATGGATGCTTCACACGTTCATAGCTCAGATCACTGATATGGATCAAACCCTCAACTCCGCCTATATCAACAAAGGCACCGAAATCCATGAGCTTCGTGACTGTTCCTGTTCGTTTTTCCCCCTCGACCAGGGTTTCCATCAGTTTATGCTTGATTATCGCCTGATCCGCTTCCGCCAATTCCCGGCCGGAGAACACAACCTTGTTCTTGCCCTGATCCAGCTCGATTACTTTCACCGGCAGGGACTTGCCCACCATGACGCTAAGGTCACCAATGGACCGGGCTCCCAGACGGGAAGCCGGGATGAAACCGCGTACACCGTTATAAGTGGCGGATACTCCACCCTTCACCGCTTCAGTCACTTCTACGATTAGTACTTTCCCAAGTTCCAGGGATTGCCCGAAATCATACCAGGCCACCTGCTGGGCAGCCTTACTTGCAGAAAGGATCACAGTCCCCTCCGATTCTTTCACTTCAACCACAATCACTTGAATGGTGGCATCAAGCTCACAGAAATCTGATAGCGAAACCTTCCTATCCTTCGTGAAATCGCCCCTTGGGATGATGCCATCGCTGATATAACCTATGTTCACTACTACAGCATCCTCTTGGATTGACATGACCTTGCCCTCCAGCAGGTCACCCGGCTGTATTCCCTCCATAGAGGCGTCAATCTGTGCCATAAAATCCTTCATATCTTCCATATCGCAGCTCCTTTTAGATTAATTAAAACATTTAGCCACAGATGGCACAGATGAAAATCGATGAATACAATGATATTCATTGTTGATACGATATCATCCGTGACATCTGTGTCAACTGTGGCTAAGTCTTTTATCTATTAGTTGTGTTGTTTGAGAACCTTCACATATTTCAGCAGCAGGGTTACGGTATAGCCGGTGGCCAGGCCTGTACCGATAGCGGCGATGAGCAGGACGGGGACGTAGGAGATGATCCTGATATTCTGTACGACTGCTGCTGCAACCAGCAACTGACCGATATTATGGGCCACAGCACCGGAGATACTGACGCCGACAGTGCTGAACACCTTCGGCAGGAACCTTATCAGCATTGCCATAACGGCAAATGCCAGGAGTGCGCCTCCCAAACTGAACATGAATGCTGAAAAACTGCCCAATATCAGGGAGCCCAACAGGACACGGAGCAGGACGATAGTCAGCGAATCACGCCATGTCAGCAGATAAAGGGAGGTCAGTGTAACTACATTTGCCAAACCCAGTTTGATTCCAGGCACTGCAATGGATATGGGGATGAGCCTTTCAACTGCCATCAGTGTTATAGCCAGAGCCGTCAGCAATGCAATCAAGACCATCTTATGGGTCTTGGACCGGTAAAGCGGTCTATTGGGAGACATCATCGATGAGGACCTCCCCGCTGCCGGTGATTTCAAGAACAACCCGATTAGGCAGACAGACAATCGTCTGGCCCGGCTTGCTGATGGGGCCCGTATGAACACAGACCTGATCGGGACAGTCAGCTTCCAGCATTCGTACCGAGTCGTTTTCAATTATCAGCTTATTATGACCGTAATTTGAATCAATCGGCAGGATGACACTCTGATTCCCGTTCAGTTGGTAGGTGCCCACAAGAACCGTATCCTGCCAGATCAGCACCTGAGATGCAACAACTCCACGACCTGCCCACCAGCTGCCTCCCCACCAGATCGCGACAATCAGGAGAAGGATACCGACAAGCAGGATATCATTCTTTTTCATTATGAGGCTCCGAAGGTAAGACATACCCAAAATATTTTTTGGCTTTAATTACTCACTCGACCACCGTGAAGCTGGTATCCGTCAGCTTGAACACCTTCTTGAATCCCGGCGTCATCCGTATCTTCTTATCCTTTGTAATGAACAGAACATCAACGTCAGGCATATCCTTTACAAATTCCAAAGCCTTCTCCGTACCTAGCACAAAGCATGTTGTTGAGAGGGCATCTGCATCAATCGAGCTTTTGGCAAGGATGCTTACCCCGGCAAGTTCGTTATCTGCAGGATACCCTGTTTTTGTGTCCATGATGTGATGGTATCGCTTCCCGTCCTTTTCAAAATATCTTTCATAGATTCCGGAAGTGACCACAGTCTGATTGACTGCGTCTGCAATGCCGATATATTCTCCCCTATCACTCATTGGATTCTGTATTCCTATCTTCCAGGCGGATCCATCGGCCTTTGAGCCCATGGCGAAGATATTCCCTCCAAGGTTGATGATTCCGCTTTCAACACCCATTGATCTTAGATTTTCAGATATCCGGTCCGCAGCATAGCCCTTGGCAATACCTCCCAGATCCAGACCCATGCCGGGTCGTTTCAGAAAAACGCTTAGCTTGTCAGGATCCAGAATCAGGTCATTGTACCCGACATGTTTCAGCCCAGCAGCAATTTCGCTCTCAGATGGAACGCGGGCCTGATCCGTTCCAATTCCCCACAATGCAACAACAGGATATACCGTGATATCGAAGGCTCCTGCTGATTCCTCAGCAACCTTTTTCGCTGTATCAATCACATGATAAGTATCCTCGGAAACAACCACCGGATTGATGCCGGCCGCCTTGTTGACCGCAATGAGTTCGCTCGTTACGCCTTTGACCGTCATCCGGTTCTCCACATCCCTCATATCATCAAACACCGTCTGGAAAACGGAATCCGCCACAGGCTCATAAAGCTTCAGGGACACCAGGGTGCCGAATATGAATTCTTCCTTTTCCTTCATGGCTGCCGTCTTTTTCTGAGAATCGCAGCCTGCTGATAGGATCGACAGAATGCACAGACAAAGGATCATAAGGCCTATTTGTTTTTTATTCAAAGTGTCTCCTCTATTCCTGGTCTTTTTATCCGATGCCTAACAGTTCTAAGACTCCCGCTTCTAAAGCGGGAGTAGAGAACTGTAGAGGCCCTGGATCCGCTCTACTAAGGTTCAGATGGAGTAGAAACTCCACCTGAACCAAGGATCGCTTCATGCTTCATCAAAACTTGTGAAGACGGGCGTCCTGTGCCTGTTAGGTTCGTGTATGGCGGTCCAGACTGCATCACCCATGTCCAGCGCCCTCTCGAGAGGCTGGAACATTCGATCCGCTTCAAGAGCTCCCTTGGCACCAACTCCAAGGTAAGGGAAGCGCGGCAGCATGACGGGCCTCATTTTCAGCACATGACAGAATTCCTGCAGGTATTCCAGCACATGATTGGGACTTGTATGCTCAGCTACACCTATGAGTACACAGGGTTTATTATATAGCGGTGAATGGACATTTTCCATACCTCCGGATCTTTCGCGGTTATAAAATATAGAAATCAGGCGCTCAGCCAGCATGTGGAACTTTGCCGAAGGCGCTCTGAAATAGAGGGGAGCACCTATAATCACAACATCAGCGGCCTCCATGGCGGTTTGGATCATGTTCACATCATCCTCTAACCAACAGGTGAATTCAGACTCTTCACAGTGCTTGGAACAGACCATTTCACAGGGGAGGATGTTGAGTTCCCGAACGGACAGGCTCTGATGCACCACATCCGTGACATGTATACGAACCTGAGAGACAACTGCATCTATAAGGGTTTTTGTTTCGTCCTTCTGCTGCATCGAGCCGTTTATGCTTACGATTTTCATGTTTTTCAGTATCCCTTCATTCAAGTGGTTCATTCTTTATTTTCAAACGCTTTCGCCGTCAATTCAAATGATAACGCTTATACGGTCTTCATGACAACTATTAATTGAACGGAGGGCCTGCCATGAACGAATCCATCAGGAGACTTCATAAAGACTAAACGGCCAAAGTCCTGGGAATCCCTGAACTTGGCCGCTTTATGAGTTATATTAGATTACATCCATATCCACTTTGATAATTTCATCGATCTGAACACTCGGGTTCATGCTGAACCACATTTCATAAGAGTCGAGCGCGATTTTAGCGAATGCATTTACTAGCTCCGGATCGAAGTGATTGCCGGCACCGTCGATGATGATCGCCAGCGCTTCCTCCGGCTCCATGGGGTCACGATAGGACCTGGCAGAGGTCAGGGCATCGAATACATCCGCAATGGCAACGATTCTGGCACCGAGAGGAATGTTTTCCCCGATCAGACCGCAGGGGTAGCCGGAACCGTCAAACTTTTCATGATGGTGTCTGACAATATCCTTGGAAAACTGGAATACATCCGATAGATCAAGAATATTGCACGCTATTTCCGGGTGTCGTTTTACAATTGTGAATTCAGCCGTAGTAAGCATCCCCGGCTTGTTCAGAATAACGGAATCAATGGTGACCTTTCCAATATCGTGCAGAAGTCCGCTGATTCGTATCGATTCCAAATCCGTGTATCCGATGACACTGGCAAGGTCCGTTGCATAATGGGAAACACGTTCGGAATGGCCCTTGGTGTAGATGTCCACTTCCTCGAGGGTCTTGACCAATACCGAAATGATTTCAAGGTACTTCCGTTCAATTTCCCGGTCCTTATCCCTGAGCCCCTCGGACAGGTTATTAATGCACTGGGATAGCTCATAAAGCTCGGCGGATGATTCCAGTGCAACTTTTTTCGAATAATCATGATAGGATAAATTCTTGATTATTTCAACACTGCCCCTTACATTTGCAGATATTTTATTCAGAAACAGCAGTATGAACAGCACGGCAGGAATGCTGATCAGGAACACGAATAACAACAGCTTTTCAAGCTTGCTTGATACACTTTCGACGAGTTTTATGTCCGTAACGGAGACTGTCAAATTATCGCGCAGAAGTCCCCTGAAAGGTTCGTTGTCCATACTGATGATCCTGTTGCCTTCACCGGGAAACAACGCGACAGATACATCGGCCCTGGATGAGAATACCTCATTCACAAGAGACTCCGTGTCCTTGTCGATCTTATATCCCAGGATGAAGATTCCTGAAGGGTTTTTGCTGTCAGACTCAGCTAACGCAGCTGCGGTCAGTATGTATGAATCTGTGTTGTATGTCACCAGATAGCTTGAATATCGATCTGTTAAGTCCTCTATGTTCACCTGACTTTCGATTTTCAGATAAACGCTTCGCGGCAATTCGCCGATTTGATCGGTATAGGAATTCAGGTAATTCTTCAGATACACATCTCCGACTCTGTAGGTTGAATTTTCCTGGAGATATGCAGTCGCGTTTTCATGTATCCAGATCGTATCCTTTGCGTTGGAACGGCTGATCAGGTCAGTCCAGTATGCATGTGCCTGTGTCAAGGTACCAAGCCGCTCCTGTTCTGAATATAGATGTCTTTCGGTGGCGCTCTGAACCTCCTGTTTCAAGGAATCCTCAAGCGTCTGATAGTATTCATGAAGGTAAGCCTGAGTGAAGTAAAAGGACAGTGAAGAGGCTGCGATGTAGGTTATCAATACGATCGCTAAAACCTGATGGAATAACTTCATCGATTTAAACATGACAGTCCCTATCCTTCGCGGTTTTTTTCATCCTGGATGCGTCAATCATAGCACAATGCAGTCAGCTTTCAAACAGAAATAGAGTGATCCTGAATATGTCTAACCGTTGAAAAAGTCTAGTTGACGCTCAGATTTAGGCTGAAAATTCGAGACGGATAAACCGATAAGGCGAATGGGCTCTGTAAGGTCAATCCCATTTAAAAGGCCATCGGCAATCTCATGGATCTCTGACGCCGAAGATACTGCCAGATGCAGTGTCTGCGAACGGGTATGGCTTTGGAAGGCGGCTGTCTTGTATTTCAGAGTGACTGTGAATGCCTGATAATCCCTGCGGTTCAAGCGGGCTTCAATCTCCTGGCAAAATGGCATGATCACATCGCTCAGATATTCCTTATCCAGTGAATCCTCAGGAAGAGTCGTTTCCTTTCCGATCGATTTAATTGGCTGATGGGTACGGATTTCCCTGAAATCCTCACCTCGGATCATATCGTAAATTTCTGACCCATAGGTGCCTATGTAGGCAGTAAGGAACTCCCTGCTGTACTTTAACAGATCTTCTATCGTAAAGATTCCGATCCGGTTAAGCCGAGCCACGCTTTGGCTTCCCAAACCATATACCTGCGACACCTTAAGCGGCTTCAGGATTTCGGGCACATCCTGCTGCCCTATCTCGAAAAGCCCATCCGGTTTGTTCCATTCGGAAGCCAGTTTGGCCAGGAATTTATTGTAGGAGATACCAGCCGATACGGTAAGGCCGGTTTCGGATTGAATCTCCTGTTTCATACGGAGTACTGCCTCCCTGGGATTATCGTAATGACTGAAATTCAGGAATGCTTCATCGATTGATAGTGGTTCAATCTGATCGGAATACCTTTTCAGGACAGCGAACACCTTCCCACTCATTTCAATATACCGCCTGTACCTGCCTGAAACGAATATACCCTGAGGGCAAAGCTTTTGAGCCTTGAAGACGGGCATGGCAGAACGGACCCCGAATCGACGGGCCTCATAGCTGCAGGTGGCAACCACGCTGCGTTTTCCCAATCCCCCCACAATCACCGGTTTTCCACGGAGAGAAGGATTATCAAGCTGTTCAACGGATGCGAAAAACGCATCCAAATCAACATGGACAATGACTGACATGCTACTCACGACCCGCTACTACGATCCTCAGCCCCTTCTCCACGAGCGTTGCAAACTGTTTCTCCATTGACTCGTCGAATCCGGTATCTGTTATGATCAGATACTTGGGATCGAGCGGTGCAATCTGAATCAGGGATTCCCGCGTAAATTTGCTGCTGTCAGCAAGGATGATCACCTGATTGCCGGCCTTGATCATAGCCTTCTTGACTGCAGCATCTTCAATGACCGTGGCGCTTAATCCACGGTTGGGAGAAATCGAGCAGGAGCCTATGTAGACCTTATCGACACAGAGTTTCTGTATGAAAGCCAGACTTTCCATACTGATTGTACTGGCGTGTTCGTTGTGCAGAAGTCCGCCGATTATGAACACCTTGATATGCTTGTAAGCGCTGATGATCTCAGAACCGATGGATATGGAGTTTGTGAAAACCGTAAGCCCTGTGAGCTGCGCAAGATACGGAATCATGGCCGCAGTAGTGGTGGAGCCGTCGATCAGAAGGGTATCATTGTCATTTATATAGGACGCAGCAATTCGTGCGATTTCAGACTTTTCCCGAATATGGATCTTTTTCCGTGTCGTGTAGCTGGCAGAGACACCGAGCTTCTTAGGCAGGATTGCACCTCCATGGGTACGCTTTAGAAGACCCTCTATCTCCATCTGCCTCAGATCCCTGCGTACGGTATCCACAGAAACCTTGAAGCGAATACTGAGATCCGCCACCTCAACCCGTTCGTTTTTTTCCAATAAATCAAGGATTTCGGACTGCCTTTCCTGATTGAACATGGGGATTCTCCTCTCCAGCTCATGAAGCATGCTTTATTATGCGTTTTGATACTTCAATATGCTTTTTTATGATATCACGAATCAAACTCCAATCCCTAAATATCTTGATTGGAAACTGAATTTAATGTAGAGTATTTTTGTATACCTGCAGTTCAATTAAAACACCTTATCGATACCGTTCAGTGTCGTTAATAGAATACCTATCTGTACGGAGCGCCTTATGCCAATCAAAGACCATAAGACTGACCCCAGGATCCTGCGAACGCACCGTTTACTCCGGGATGCCCTTTTCTCTCTATTATATGACAACAGCTTCGATTCCATCACCATTCAGGATATTACCGAACGGGCAACTTTAAACCGAGGAACCTTTTATCTGCATTACTCAAGCAAGACCAATCTTCTGGACCAAAGCATCGGAGATATTTTCAACGAGCTAGCTCAGAGCCTTAAGAAAACCGTTCCCGAAGACTCAAGGACAAGCTTCGATGAGAAATATCTGATAGAATTATTCGAAATCCTCTTCAGCCATGTGAGCAAGCATTTCAGCATATATAAGTTCATGCTTGTGTCCCAGGATATCGCCCAATTCAGACCCAGGCTCCTTAACGTACTGAAGATCCTGATTTACCAGGACCCGCCTTTGAAATACCGGATTGACCATGACCGCGAGGTTCCCGGGGAGATGATCGTCAATTATGAAGCTTCAGCACTGGTGGGTATCATTACCTGGTGGCTTGAAAACGATATGCAGCACAGCATAAGGGTAATGGCCTCCAAAATGGCTCATATCGCCATGGTAGGCCCCTTTAACACCATGGAGATCCACTAGACTGTCAGCACCTGAATCTCAGAAACTGCTCATGTACAGGCATCATTGCTGCCGTGAGCTTTTTTTTTTTAGTCTCAGTCAGGATATCCAGCTTTTTAAGACATCGACGAACTTGAGATCATGGATTTTCTTATAGGTACTCAGCTGAGCTATACTTACGAAAAGGATCATAGCAAGGCTTGACTGGACAAATATCCATGACGGGAAAAGTCTCGGGAATGTTACAATCTCAGAACTGAAAGCCACTACAATGCCATTCATCATACCTATGCCCATTGGAATTCCCACCAGGATGGCCATGGCCGTCATAAGCATGCTTTCACGGCTGATGATTCCAAAAATTTCCCCGGTTCCATACCCCATCACCCGCATTGCTGAGAACTCCTGACTCCTTTCCATGATACCGATGAGAGTCGCATTGTAAATCAAAGCGAAACTCAGTATCCCCCCGAAAAACATATACATCCGTGTTGCAAGGATCATGGTATCCATGAATTCCAGGAAGGAATTCTCCATATCATGGATGGACCGAGTGGAAGAAATACCATTCACATCACGCAGCTTCTCTTTGACATCATCAGGTGATGTGAGGTTCATCCCGTTGATGATGTCCTTACCAACGAGAAGCTCCTGCATAGTATTGAGATCCATGAACGCGTTGCTTCCCAAATACTGCCTGACAATTCCACCGACCGGTATCGATAAATCCTTCCGTCCCGGCAGGAAGTTACGGACTGTCAGGATATCCCCCTTCTTGACCTGGAGAGTCCTTGCCAAGGTTTCAGTCAGAAATATGGTGTTCCTGATGAGAGAGGTCTGGCGATCATCGGGGTCCCTGAACTCATAAAAGACTGTATTTCCGGGCACGCCGATGATCATTGTCGACTTTTTCAGCCACCCGTTGCTTAGCTCGTAAGGATACTCCAGCTTCGGTTCTATTGCGTCGACATTGAGTATATCCTTCAATTCATTGATTGCCATCCGATTCTGCGGTTTGATCAGTTCAATCGTATAATCCATTTTCTGATAAACCCCGTACTGAAGCTTGAACATGGATGTCAGCGCGTTAGACTCATAGATGGGAACAGTGTTAATGGCGAAGGACAGAGCCAGGCCCAGCACAAGAAAGGAGAATCGCCGCTTGGAACGCATGACGTTCCTGATGACCATTTTCCATCCGGAGCTCAATCTGTTCCAAATCAAAGGGATCCTTTCCAGAAGAACACGTTTTCCTGACCTGGGAGCTTCAGGCCGCATGGAATCTGCAGGGGTGTAAATGAGCACCGTACGGGCTCCAAGTAGGCCCGATCCCACACAGAATATGCTTGTGAGAACCAGCGCATTGAGGATGTAAACGGGATAAATATTCATTTTAACCATCGGTATATTGAAATAGAATACAAATACCTGGCTTAGAGGTGCAGACAGGGCCACCCCCCCTGCAATGCCGACTACGGAGCCGACAAGGCCCATGGCCAGAGAATATTTGCTGTAGTGCATGAGGATCTGATTGTTGCTATACCCCATCCCCTTCATAACACCGATGGCAATACGGTCATTGCTGACTGTTCTGGATAGCATGATCACGATTACTATTGCAGCAACCAGCAGGAACATCACCGGCATGATCACCTGCATTTTTTCTATTCCCTCCATCTTCTGTTTAAGAACATTGTGGCTCAGCTGGTCCTCCAGCTTAATGACACGCTTGACCCCATATTGATCCAGCTTGTTCTCCAGCTTTTCAACGATTCCGTCCAGGTCGCTGCCGGGTTTGACGGTTATCAGCAATTCATTGTAATTTCCCTCAAAACCGTATGCTTTTTGTGCGAACTCCTCGTTGACAAACCCGACACCGAATTTTTCAGGAGTCGGCAACAGTGCCTGTTCGTTCTCCATCAGATAGAGAAATTCAACATTTGATGCAATTCCGATAACCTTAAGATCCCTGACAGTCCCGTCTATGACCGGCGTGACGGAGTCCCCCAGTTTAATGCTTCGGGCATCAGCGAACTGCTGGAGCATGACCACATCATTATATCCCGGCAGTGCCGGTATCCCTTCAATCCAGTAAAGACGGTTGACCTGTTCACCGTCAGGCGGCACGGATATGAGGCGAAGTGTCACTTTATCATCAGAGTCTTCCACGTGAAGAGAAACATCGAATTTGACACGTCCCTGAACCCCGTCGATTCCCTCCATACGCCGCAAATCTCTCAGCGCGGATTCAGGCATACGGACCAATTGAATCTGGACATCATTGGTCCGTGACTGCTTGTAATAGCTGTCAACCGCATCGTTGATGTTGCCGGTTGTCATGCTGAAAAGCATGTAAATGCACAGGGCAGCCGCGATGATCACTGTCACTGATATGAATTGCCCCTTAGAATGGCTGATCATCCGAATCAGCCTCGCATCCAGTTTTTTCATCCAAGCCACCTCAGATCGAATCAGCACGCAGGTTGATATTCCCTATCATACCATTACCCTTAATACTCACAGGCACACATTTTGAGGATCAGATCGGATGGATTTTTCGATCTCCCTGTGACAAATCACCCATAATAGGGTACATTAGTATCAAATACATTTAGAAAGGGCTCCTATGACTGGCTATTCGTTCGAAGCATTCGCGCTCTTCAAAGAAATAAATCTCAACACCATCGCAGCCCATTTTGGAATAAATAAGGAATTCAAATGGGAGGATTTTCTGCGCCTTCAGGAGGACCAGCTTTCCGGAATCGTCCATGATCCCATTGGGAAAAGGGTGAATCTGTTCCCATACGGCAGTGTCGTATTCATGAATATGGAGCCGCAGGAAATACAGGATGTTGTGAGTTACCTCTTGAAGGTGGATTCCAAACTGTCTGTTCCAGACTTTACCTATCACGATGATTACAACCTTCAGGTCACTTCAGAAGAAGAATCCGTCACAAACGATACCATGCTGGTCCATGAAATAACCTTCTATCACCTGGAGATCCTCTCAACAGTACTGGCAAAATCAGTTGCTCTGGAGAATGTCGAAACAGATATCGAGCTGGTGCTTGATGATGTTGAAGCGGTGATTGACCTGCTTCAGAGCGGCAATCTCAACTATCGGGATGATACTCTTTCCAGAACCTCCTCCCGCATTCTCCGATTCAAATACAAGACGCTCTCCACCATCATGCTGCTGGACAAACCGGATATCACCTGGAACAACAAGGGTGCAGAAGCTCTCCATGAAGAAATGAGCCATCTTTTTGAATTGGGAGACCGGTATGACAGTCTGCAGGCGAAATCAAGAACGCTGATGGACATAATCGAGGTTTTCAGCACATTGACGCAGCAGCGGAGAGTCAATAATCTGGATTGGATGATCATCATACTGATTGCAATCAGTATCGTGATCTCATTGATTGATTTTTATTTCAAACTCGCTTGAGGCATCTGCGGAAAGACTTTCGCAGATGCCTTTTTTTCTTGACACTTTATACCCCCATAGGGTATATTGATAGTAGAAATACCCCCATAAGGTATACAAACTGAGGTGAATCATTTGAAAACCGAAACTTATAAAATCACTGGAATGACCTGTGCATCATGCTCCCGAGCTGTAGAACGTGCAAGCAGCAAGCAGCCCGGAGTTACAGAAGCGTCTGTCAATCTGGCTACCGAAAAGCTGACGATAACCTATGATGATAACCTTCTCTCTCCTGAAGCCCTGATTCAGGTCATCGATAAGGCCGGCTACGGAGCTGTGCCGGAGCGGACAGCTAAAAGTGTGACAATCCCTATAGAAGGAATGACATGTGCCTCCTGCTCAAGGATCATTGAAGTTAAGGTGGCTAAAATGGCGGGCGTAAAAAACATCGCTGTGAATCTGGCCACAGAAAAAGCCCAGATTGAATATGAACCAGGCCAGATCCGGATTTCGGAGATAAAACAGAAAATCCGGGACCTGGGCTATACCCCGCTGGATATCGAATCCACCTTGCCCCCTGATGAGGATGCGATGAAGAAGGAACAGGAAATCAGGGACATGTGGCGCCGTTTCATAATCTCCGCAATCTTCACCGTACCACTGTTGTACATCGCCATGGGACCAATGATTTCCTGGCTGGCCTGGCCGGTGCCTGGATGGATGAATCCCATGCAGTATCCGCTTCTTTACGGCCTGGTGAGCCTTGCTCTGGTGATTCCGGTGGTAATCAACGGTCACAGGTTCTACACGGTGGGTTTCAAGGCTCTCATACACCGTGCCCCAAACATGGATTCACTGATCGCAATGGGAACCTCCGCTGCCGTGGTTTACAGCCTCTACTCCCTATGGCTTATATCCCAGGGGGAGTTCAAAGCTGTCAACAACCTCTATTTTGAGACTGCTGCGGTCATTCTTACACTTATCCAGCTTGGCAAGACATTAGAAACAGTATCCCGGGGCAAAACCTCCGAAGCCATCAAGAAACTCATGGGTTTGGCTCCGAAAACCGCAATCGTTATCCAGGGGGATGCACAGATTGAAATTCCTGTTGAAGAACTGGAAACGGGCGACATCATACTTGTCCGTCCCGGTGAAAAGGTTGCGGTGGACGGCGAGGTTGTTGAAGGTCACACCAGCATCGATGAATCCATGCTGACCGGCGAAAGCATCCCGGTAGAAAAGAACGTTGGCGACAGTGTTGTGGGAGCCAGCCTGAACAAGACCGGATCCATTCTCTTCAAAGCGACCCGTGTGGGACAGGATACAACCCTATCACAGATCATACGGCTTGTAGAACAGGCTCAGGGCAGCAAAGCACCGATTGCCAGACTTGCCGATATCATTTCAGGCTACTTTGTCCCCACCGTATTCGTTATAGCAGCGCTGACTGCGGTTGCCTGGCTTCTGGCCGGTGAGACGATCACCTTTGCTTTAACCGCATTCATTGCAATCCTTGTCATAGCCTGTCCATGTGCCCTCGGCCTGGCCACCCCCACTGCGATCATGGTAGGAACCGGTAAAGGCGCAGAGCTGGGCATCCTTGTAAAAAGCGGTGAAGCACTGGAAACGGCTCACAAGATCAATACCGTTGTTTTCGACAAGACCGGTACCCTGACCAAGGGTACTCCTGAAGTCACCGACATCATCCCTCTGAATGGATTCAATGGGGACAGGGTCCTTCAATATGCAGCATCTGCAGAATTTGGAAGTGAGCATCCTTTGGGTGAGTCCATCGTACGTAAAAGCGATGCCGCCGGTCTGGAAAAACTTGCTTCAGAAAATTTCAAAGCAGTTCCCGGACACGGCATAGAGGTCACAGTTGCCGGTGATAAGGTTCTTCTGGGCAATGAAAAACTCATGCTGCTTCATCAGGTAGATATAGCCCCTCATATCAAGGCTTTCGAGTCATTGGCCGAATCGGGCAAAACACCCATGTATCTATCCATAACCGGGAAAGCTGCCGGAATCATCGCAGCTGCCGATGTACTGAAGGAAACCAGTCCGGAAGCTGTAAGACGGCTTCATGCCATGGGCATCCAGGTGGTAATGATCACCGGCGATCACCGTAAAACCGCACAGGCGATCGCCAACATTGCAGGAATCGATCAGGTATTGGCGGAGGTTCTGCCAGGTGACAAGGCCGCTCAGGTCAAAAAACTCCAGGATGAAGGCAGGATAGTCGCCATGGTAGGCGACGGCATCAACGATGCTCCCGCGTTGGCCCAGTCAAACGTAGGAATTGCAATCGGTTCCGGCACTGATGTGGCAATGGAATCAGCGGATATCGTTCTGATGCGAAGTGATCTGCCGGATGTGGTGACAGCAATCCAGCTAAGTCGGGCAACCATCCGAAATATCAGGCAAAACCTGTTCTGGGCTTTCTTCTACAACATCATCGGAATCCCTCTGGCAGCCGGGATCCTTCATATTTTCGGCGGCCCCCTTTTGAATCCAGTTTTCGCGGCTGCGGCCATGAGCATGAGCTCCGTATCCGTTGTATCGAACGCACTTCGTCTCAAAGCATTTAGACCCCGCTGATCAATGTCAGACCATACTACACACCCTTTGGAGGAATATCATGAAAAAGACAATCCGAATTGAAGGCATGTCCTGCGGCCACTGCACCGCACGGGTACAAAAAGCACTGGAAGGCATGGCCGGGGTCACTTCCGTTGAAGTAGATCTCAGTGCGAACATTGCAACGATCGAGGCAGACGATACAGTAACAGATGATGCGCTTAAATCGGCCATCGATGATGCCGGATACGACGTAATTTCTATTGAATAACCCGTTAAGGAGATTCCAATGACAGATCAGGAACACCCTACTCCCCACTGCTGTACCACGCCCTGCGAGGCAGATGACTGCGGCCGTACGACAGAAAGAAGCCAGCTCGAAAAGAAAAACCTCTTATCCCGCTGCAACCGGGTTGAAGGCCAGATCCGCGGAATCAAGGGGATGATTGAGAAGGACATATACTGTGATGATGTCCTGAACCAGATTTCAGCAGCCCGTTCCGCACTGGATGCACTAAGCCGCGTCCTGCTGGAAAACCACTTGAAAAGCTGCGTTGTAACCCGTGTGCAGGCAGGGGATCTGGATGTGGTGGATGAAGTATTGGTCACTATTCAGCGGATGCTGAAGTAAGAATGACGGTCCTATGTTCGTATTACAAAAAAAAAAAAAGCAGCACATCATTTGATGTGCTGCCTCCTGTTTTTTTGAACCTGATTATTATCTTTCATGAATTCGAGAAATACTTCCACTACACGAGGATCGAACTGAGTTCCGGAACAGGCTTCAATCTCTTTGACAGCCTGTTCATGAGAAATGGCCTCCCTATACGGTCGTTCGTGTGTCATGACATCATAGGCATCGATGACTGCCACGATTCGTGAGAGCTTTGGAATCTCCTCTCCTTTGAGGTGATTGGGATACCCTGTACCGTCCCATCGCTCATGAATGCTGAGTATCAATTCTGCCAGCTGGCTCAACTCCGATGTTGACTGAGCGATGCGGTAACCGATCTCTGAGTGGCGTTTGATTTCAATCCGTTCATCCTCAGTGAGCTTTCCAGGCTTGACCAGTATGCTTTCAGGAATGACTACCTTTCCTATATCGTGAATCATGGCAAGCAGACTCAGGCTTTCATTCTCTTCCTCAGACAGTCCCATGGCCTTGCCGATATGCTGGCCCATCTTTCCCATGCGCTCGGTGTGCCCAACCGTCTCAAAGCTTTTCTCCGAAAGCGTGCTGATCAGTGAGCTCACCATGGAACTGCGGAAATTGCGGCTCTCCATAAGTTTACGCCGGTACATCCAGTCTTCGGCACTATTGATTACCTGCTCAATGGATTGGCTCATATGTGTTTTTGTCGCATGGCCCAAAGATATGCTCGCATGAACCGGGTAAAATTTTGCAGCTTCACAATCCAGATAAATCCGTTTACATATCATCCCGGCAGACTCGGAGGAAGTTTTAGGGAGCAGGACAACAAATTCGTCGCCGCCCCATCGTGCAACCACATCATCGTCCCTGCAGCTCTCACTTACGATCTTAGCAATCATTTTAAGCAACCTGTCACCAGCCATGTGTCCGAAAACATCATTAGTGATTTTCAAGCCATTCACATCACCGATAATGACAGAAAGAGGCAGTTGCCTTTCCGTATCCATCCGCTTGAGTTCCTCTTCAAAAAACCTGCGGTTATACAGCCCCGTCAGCTTATCATGGTAACTGAGATAGAGTATGTCCTCATCGGATCTGTAGCGATTGAAGCTGTCCGAAATGATATTGTCAAGGATTCCCAGAACGGCAATTTCTTCCGATGACCAGGCCCGTGTATGCTGTACTGAATCAAAACCGATGAACCCGGTCACTTCCTTGTTGCGCATCATCGGCAAACAAAGGACTGACAGCGTATCATGCTCAGCCAAAAACCGTTGCTCCATTAATGCGTCTGTCGGCATATTGCGTCTGTCCTCAACGGATATGATGCCTTTAATCCTCAATTGTTTTTCCCACCATGGATACTGTTCGATAAGGACATCCTGAAGGACATTCTTTTGTGAATCAATTCCCGGAGCGCACCATTCAAAGGTGTTTTTCATACTGAGAGCATTCTCGGCAAACTGGAAAATATAGGTGCGGTCCACTTTGAAAAATTCCCCCATCAAACGCAGTGCACGATTGATTTTTTTTCCCATATTCCCAGAGGATACACTGACCAGGCTGCTGGAAATCTCAGAAATCAGCTTTTCAGAGGCAAGTTGCCGCTTGAGAGCCTCTTCAGTGTTCCTGCGTTCTGTAATATCCAGCACAAACCCGACCACTCTTGTCCTGTCATCAATCTCAGTACTCATAGCGGAGATGCTGGCGATGAATACCGATCCGTCCTTGCGCCGGCATGGAAGATCCACAGTCTGAGTCTTATTGCCCTGAATGATTTCCTGTAATTCCTGCAGAGCCAGTTTGCGATAGGGTTCCGGATGAAAATCATGAACCTTCATTCCGACAACTTCCGTTTCTTCGTAACCGAACATCTCAAGCATCATGGGATTCGAATATATGATCTCATTAGTCTCTGCATCTGCAACCATCACACAAAAGGGCGCATTATGAATGAATCCCCGATATCGGCGTTCTGAAGCTTCCAGTTGCTCAGCATGCTTTTTCAGGAGAGTGATATCACTGAACAACGTTACGAAATATCCTTTTTCTGGAGAGAATGCATCTACTCTATACCATTTTCCCAACGCCTCCGAATAACTCTCAAAATTCTGCGTTTCTCCGCCTAAAGCAATCTTTCCATAAAAACCTATCCAGTCGAATGAATCTTCAAGAATTCCCGGCAATACTTCACTGATCCGTTTATTAATGATCTTCTCACCATCAAGACCCGTGAATGTCTGAAACGAAAGGTTCACTTCTGTGAATTCATAATCAATCGGATTCCCCTCTTCATTGCAGATGATTCTATGACAGGCATATCCCAACGGAGCCTGCTGCATGATTTTTTTATAAAGTTCAGGGATATTCATTGGATCACCTCAAACAACCATGCATCGAATTTGAACGTACCGTTCTCATATTCATATCCACTTTTTTTCCTGCTAAACAAACACAATGAAGCAATAAACCGCCTTTAGTTTCAAAGGCGGTCAGTGAGAAGCAAATACTATGTGGTTAGCCCTGAGTTCAGGTGCAGGCCGAGAGTTTCACTTGCCCCGTTCTCAAGATACTCCTTCATCACTTTCAAACGAATGGCCCCTGCTTCCTGGGGAGAATACAGCGTATATACGAACCATGAGACCAGGGGTGTTCCCAACAGGTTTTCATCCAGCATGTTCCTTTGAAGAAAAGGAACATCAAGCATGAAAACGGCATCGGTCTGCTCCCCGCGCTTGATGGGTCCGGTTTTCCGTTCCACTGAAAACTCTTCACAATACTGAAGGGTTCTGGTTACCACAGCTTCAGGAATATCCATTCCAAAATTCTTATGATAATATTGCGCAGCTTTACGATTTGATTTGAGCACTGCCTCTATATTCCGGCTGAAGTCCTTTCGGCTCCAGTGACCAAACTGCCTGCAGACTAAGGGCCGTTCGTCGTACACCGCACAGCGTCCATCATCATCAAGAAACGGACAGGAAGCCGATTCTACCATCTCCAGCATATAATGACGGACAATCCTCGGCATCAGCCTGGCTTTCAGCTCCCGATCCCTATTCATGCGATTCCAGATAGCAAGGAACTCGACATAGAACGCATTCACCGATTCTGCACAGCACTTAGTGCAGCCCGCGCAGCGGCCGGCCGGGATTGAAGCATACAAGGTTTCCAATTTATCGAACAACCCTTCTTGCTCGGCCATGCTTACGGCCGTTTGCAGGGTTTGTACGGATAGCTTCACAGGGTTTCAGCTCCTTTCTCGTTAATCCTTCCTATCCATTGTATCACTCAATAGGGCCCTTTTCTCTTCCGGTTAGCTTTCTGCATATTTCTAATGGCTTTCAGGGAACCCATCATCTCAGTCACTTTTGCCTTTTCAGCCAACGTGGGATTCAGTGTGCTCCTTCGGATTTCACCGGCCAGTTCTTTTTTCAGTTTTTCGTAGCTCTCAAAGCGTTTTTCAGACAGGAGACCTTCCCGAAGAGCCTTCTGAATGGCACAGCCGGGCTCAGACTGATGACTGCAGTCTGTAAAACGGCAGTCATGAACCAATGCCTCTATATCTGCGAATGTTGTTGAAATATCCGCCTCCATCAGCTGGAGCTCACGCATCCCGGGGGTATCGATGACCATGGCGCCGTCCGGCAGGATGAGCAGCTGACGGTGGGTTGTTATGTGCCTTCCCTTCTCATCGTTCCGCAGTTCGCCGGTAGTCATCGTTTCCACCCCCATGAGTCGATTGATCAGGGTGGATTTTCCGACACCTGAGGATCCTACAAACGCTACGGTACGGCCCTTTAGAAGATAGGGCGCCACCGCTCCGATACCATCCTCCAGGAGCCCGGATGTCACTATGACTGCTGCTCCAAGCGCGACAGCCTCCAATTCCAGGAGTTTGCTGTCAAGGTCCGGGCACAGGTCGGATTTCGTCAGCACGACAACCGGGTCCGCTCCGCTGTTCCAGACCACGGACAGGTACCGTTCCAGGCGACGCAGATTGTAGTCAGCATTAAGAGCCATGCAGATGAATACGACATCGATGTTGGCAGCTATAATCTGTCGCTCCCCGCTTGTCCCGGCTGCCTTACGTTCAAAACAGCTTTTTCGCCTCAGGATTTTCCCGATGACAGCCCTGCCGCCACTGTCTGTCAGGCGGTCGACCAACACCCAGTCTCCAACTGCCGGATAATCCGACGGTTCCAAAGCCAGATGATCCAAACGCCCTGAAACCTCTGCCTGCAGCTCACCGTTCTCCCCAAGGACCTTGTACTGTACCCGGTGCTGCTCAATTACACGGGCAGGATATAGCTTTTCCCCTGCCGCTTCTGCTTCAAGACGCTGCTGTTCACTGAGTCCGATATCGGACAAATTCACTCTGTTCAATGTTTTTACCTCCTGGAATCATTCCACGAGCATTTCCCTGATAACCTGTTTGTATACATTTTAGTCTGATTGAACTTAAAAGTATAGAAGGATATGATCTGAAGATTTCTTCAAGTGATCCTTGACATTGACGTTACGTAAAGGTTTATGATGTTCATAAGAGGAGGTGCTCGAATGGAATATACGGTTCAGAAACTCGCTGCACTATCCGGGATCAGTACCCGGACACTGCGTTATTATGATGAACTTGGAATTCTAAAACCGGCGAGAATCAACAGCTCGGGGTACCGTATTTACGGAAAAACGGAAATCGACCGATTGCAGCAGATTCTTTTCTACAAGGAACTGGGTGTCCCGCTTGAAACCATCAAAGAAATCGTGTCTGCGCCGGATTTCAATATCGCAGAGGCGTTGAACGCACATCATAAGAACCTTCTGGTGAAACGCGTTCAGCTGGATATACTCATCAATACGTTGGAACTGACCATTTTATCTAAAGAAGGGAGAACGACAATGACTGACGCTGAAAAATTTGAAGGGTTCAAACAAAAGCTTGTGGATGAAAACGAATCAAAGTATGGAAAGGAAGTCCGCGCAGAATTTGGAGATGAAGCAGTGAATGCTTCCAACAAAATGCTCTTGAACAGGACCCAGGCTGAACTTGATGCATTCAGCCTCTTGACGGAAGAGCTGATGGAAACCCTAAGTCAGGCTATGGAAACAAAGGACCCAGGCAGTGAACTGGCCCAGAAAGCCGCTCAACTGCATAAGGACTGGCTGATGTTTCACTGGAGCCAGTACAGCGCAGAAGCCCATGCTGGTTTAGCCCGCATGTACGTTGACGATGAGCGTTTCAAAGCGTACTATGACTCCGTGCAGCCTGGTACCGCTGAATTTCTGCGGGATGCTATTTTGATATTCATAATGAATAAATGATATAATTAACTCAAATGGCTTATAGGAGTGTTCTTATGTCTGTAATTGATCTGATCATGCGCTTTTCAAACGATTTTTCCCTGACCGACATACAAACATTCGGCAGTGCGACGGCTTTACTCGATTCTGGTTTTACCAGCCACGCCTTGGGAAAAAAGCCTGATTTGATATTTGGGAAACCTCTGAAAGGCAGCGAGGGTATAGTGGAACTTAATGCTCGGTTCTACTGCTATCAGTTGGAAAAGGACATGGAAGGTCATATTCTGTTCTTAAGTCAGGACGGTGTCCTGCTGGATCTCTATGAGCAGGCCCTGAACCATGTATCAGAAGGGATTCAGATATATGACCGGAATGGGTATTTCATCTTCGGCAATCACACCAGCGAATCCCTGGAGCTCTATGAGAGCTCTGCATTCAGAGGCAAGCATATCCTTGATCTGTACGTTCTTCAGGAAGAATTCAGCACGGTTCTGACCGTACTCCGGACGCAAAAGCCGGTTATCAACCGGTGTGACCGTTTTGAGGTCAAGGAAGGCAAAACCCTGACCACCATCAATACCGGTTATCCCCTGAATAATGGGAAAACACTGAATGGGGCTGTTGTTTTCGAGAGCGATCTCTCCGTTCTGGAGCAGACCCGCAAGCGACTTTCTCATCTGGAAAGCTACGCAGAAAGCCGTCAGCCTGCTCAGGCAGGGGCATTATTCTCCTTTAACGATATCATTCACCAGTCGGAATCCATGAAGGACTTGATTCACTTTGCCAAAAAGATTTCCTTCACAGAATCCAGCATCCTCATTTTGGGTGAAACCGGAACCGGGAAAGAGCTGATCGCTCAGAGCATCCATACATTCAGCCCAAGGCGCCGTAAACCCTTTATTGACGTCAACTGCAGTGCTGTTCCCAGCAATCTGTTTGAATCCCTGTTCTTTGGCACCGAAAAAGGTGCTTTCACCGGCAGTATCGCCAGCAAAGGTTATTT
>CAZEHS010000024.1:30131-32997 GCA_964511875.1 uncultured Peptostreptococcaceae bacterium | reverse complement strand
TCTGGGTCGGTTTTGCTCCTGTAACCGGAATTTTCCTGGCTATGATATCCTACGGCCGTACCATCCGGGAATACCTGATTGTAAACTGGATCCTTCCCTCCATATTCGGCATGATCTGGTTCGCCATTTGGGGCGGAAGCGCCATCCATATGCAGGCTACCGGACAAATGGACCTGATCAAAGTCATCAATGAAGGGGGAGCAGTGGCCGCTCTGTGGGCGTTTTTACAGAACCTTCCCTTCGGACTCGGCAAAATCATCGTGCCCTTCAACATCCTGGTAGTCCTGGTGTCCTTCATTACAGCAGCGGATGCGACCCTGACAAATATCGGGTCCATGTGTATGAAGGACGTACCCATCGGTACGGAACCCCCTCCAATGATCAAAGTCGTATGGGGTGTTGCCCTGGGCGCCGTAGCCATCATCATGGCAGCCTTCGGCGGCGGAGTGCAAGGGGTTGACGGTGTCAAGGCTCTGGCAGCCGCCAGCGGCTTCGTGGTCCTGTTCATCTTTACTATCCAACTTGTTGCATTCTTCAAGGTCTGGTTCATAGACCGGGTCATCACGGAGCCGGATGAGGAACCCGGTGCCAAGATTGTTGGAGAGAAAGCGAAAGAAGTGATAGTCACCGAGAAATTGGCAGCTGAGACTGAGTAGTCGAAAATGACAGATCGGGAGGGACCAACCATTGAAAATTCTATTGGACGGCAGCAACCTGACGATTGAAGATACCCATCGGATCGCCACAGGCTCCGTTGAAGTGGAGATTGCCGAAGAAGCCATCGAGCGGATGAAGATGTCCCGGGAACTGGTCTTCCGGCTGGCCGATCAGGACGCGCCCATTTACGGGTTTACCGTTGGCGTGGGCTGGAACAAGGATAAGAAGGTCTTCGGCAAATATTTTGAAGAGTACAACCGGAACCTCATATATGCCCATTGTGTAGCCCTGGGGCCGGAACTGAGCGAACCCCAGGTTAGAGCCACAATGCTGGTACGCCTCAACACTCTGCTTTCTGCCAGGACCGGAATCCAGCTGGAAATCGTGGAAATGTACCGGCAATTTCTGAACAAAGGCATCCATCCGGTCATTCCCGGCCGAGGCAGCGTCGGGGAAGGGGATATCTCCACTATGTCCCATATCGGTCTGGCCATGATCGGGGAGGGTGAGGTCCATTACCAAGGGAAGCGGATCCCTGCTGCAGAGGCTATTGCAGCTGCGGGTCTGAAGCCCGTGGTGCTGGGACCCAAGGATGGCCTGTCTATCGTTTCGAACAATGCGATGGCTGCCGGGACCGGTTCCCTGGTTTTAGACCAGGCTGCCAGGCTCCTGGAGATTGCCAACGCCGTGTATGCACTTTCAGTAGAGGGTCTTGATGGGAACATCACTCCTCTGCGTGCCGAACCCAATGCAGCAAGACAGATGGTATCCCAGAGCCGCTGTGCTGCGGCCATGCGGAAGCTGCTGGCCGGGAGTTATCTGGAGAAGAAGGGGATTACAAAAACCCTTCAGGATCCTCTCAGCTATCGCTGTGCTCATGCCATCAACGGTACGGTTCTGGACGCCCTGGGGTATGTATGGCCCTTGATGGAAACCCAGCTGAACACCACGGATGACAACCCCTGCATCATCATGGAGAGTGAGGAGATCATCTCCTGCGGAAATTTCGAAATCACCAACTGGGTCCTGGGCTTCGAAATGCTGGGTCAGGCAGTGGCTCATCTGGCCCGCAGTGCATGCCATCGGACCATGAAGCTCTCCAATCCAGAGTTCACCCATCTTGCCCGCTTCCTGAGTCCCAAGGAGGGCAGTGTTCAGGCCTACCAGACGATCCAAAAGCCGTTCACCTCCTTGGACGGTGAAATCCGGCACCTGATGAACCCTGCATCGACGGACTACTTTTCAGTGGCAGGGGAAATGGAAGACCATGCCACCAATGCCCCCTATGTGGTTGAAAAGACAGGGAAAATCATCGACAACGCCTTTTACATCCTGGGAATCGAAGCCATGCACGGAGCCCAGGCCATCGATCTCCGCAAGCCGGAGTCCATGGGGGCGGGTTCCAGGATTCTATACGAGGCCATCCGGGAACGGATTCCCTTCCTGGATCAGGATCGTCCTCTGACGCCGGATATTCTGGCGGCTTATGAGGTATTGAACGACGAAACACTCCTTGCGAAGCTTAGGGAAATCACGAACGAAATATAAAATATGGATGATGTGAGGTGCTGCGGATGATTGCAGCACCTCTTTTCAGCATATGTGACCGATTGAAAGTAATTGCAGTGGCATTGAAATTTATTTCAATACTGAGGGCGAATTAGGGAGAACAGAGTGAGTCATCCCCTGATCAAAGAGACCACTGGGATAGTCTATTCTAGATCACAAAGGGAGTGATTGCCGCGCTATGCTCGCAATGACAAACATTTGAACCTTTTAATTGCAGTGTGTGTACGTCATTGCGAGGAGCATGGCGAGGTGGCAATCTCTCCCTAAAATTCCTTCAAACCAAACAGGTTCACCGATTCCTGATTCCTTTCGGATCCTTTTCGATTTCTGGCATCCTCCTTGCAATAAGGATGGATGACAGTAAAATAAAAGGAGGATTCATCATGGAAGGAAGAAAGCCGTTTCTGTATGAAGCAATCATCACATTCTTATTTTTAGTCGTTGTCATGGCAGTCGGCATTGCGGTCTATGGAGCCAATCCCCATATTCCCATGCTGATCGGTACGGCGTTTGCTGCGATGATGGCACTGCGGTTGGGTTATAAGTGGCAGACCATTGAAGAAAGCATGTATGACGGCATCCGCCAGGCACTGCAGGCGATTGTGATCCTGGCAATCATCGGGGTACTGATCGGGGTATG
>CAZEHS010000024.1:0-30031 GCA_964511875.1 uncultured Peptostreptococcaceae bacterium | reverse complement strand
AGGCACTGCAGGCGATTGTGATCCTGGCAATCATCGGGGTACTGATCGGGGTATGGCTGCTGGCAGGTGTTGTACCGACAATGATTTATTACGGACTAAGCGTCATGACCCCCAGCATCTTTCTTTTTGCTACGCTTCTGATCTGTTCTGTAACATCCCTGGCTACCGGCACTTCCTGGGGAACTGCCGGCACCATGGGGATCGCCATGATCGGCATCGGCCAGGGGCTTGGAATACCCGCGCCTATGACAGCCGGAGCCATCATCTCTGGGGCTTATTTCGGGGATAAGATGTCGCCCATGTCAGATACCACCAACCTGGCACCCGCCATGGCGGGAACCGATGTATTCACCCATGTGAAATTCATGATGAAGCCGACAGCGGTCGCGTATACGATTGCCGCTGCATTCTATCTGATCATCGGAATGAAAATCGGAAACGGCAGTGCGGATCTGACAGCTATTGATACGATGCGCAGCGGACTTTCCGGCGCTTTCACGATTTCTCCATTATTGCTGTTGCCTCCGATTGTTGTTATCGTGGCCATCGCCCGCAAGGTTCCTGCTATTCCTGGAATATTCCTTGGAATCGTACTGGGAGCCATATTGGCGCCAATTTTTCAGGGCTCTTCCTTTGGAGACATCCTCAATGTCAGCTATAACGGTTTTGAAAGCACAACTGGAATAGAGGCTGTCGACAAGCTGCTTTCCGCCGGCGGACTTTCCAATATGATGTATTCCATTTCCCTGACCCTGATTGCCATGATGTTCGGCGGAGTCATGGAGAAGACCGGACAACTGGAAGTCATTGTCCAAAAACTTTTAAAGATGGTCAAAACGACGGGGGACCTTGTCGCCCTGACACTTGCCACTTGCCTAGGCAGCAATATCACCATGCCTGAACAGTACATCTCCATCGTTGTTCCAGGAAGGATGTACGCCAATGCCTACAAAGAAAGGGGCCTCCATCCGAAAATGCTCTCCAATGCCCTGGAATCATCAGGGACACTGACATCCCCCTTGGTTCCTTGGAACACCTGCGGCGTGTTTCTTTTAGGTGTCCTGGGTGTGCAGACAATCGATTACATTCCCTATGCGGTCTTTAACTACACCATGCCTGTCGTCGTCATCATCATGACCTATATGGGATGGCTGACAGCCAAAATCGACCCGGTTCCTGCAGCTGAAACTGAAGAAAATGCGAGTTGAAAATGATTGAATAGAACCTTAGCCACCCCCATCGGTTTTCATCAGTGTCATCTGTGACATCTGTGGCTAAAGGTTTCCTCACTCCCGTCCTTTACGGGACCCATGAACTTGTTTATACTTGGAATCAGAGTCTAGCTCTGATTCCTTTCTTTATACGGAGGCACCATGAAACGCCAGTTACTATATGCCACGATCCTGCTGATCATAACCGGTCTCCTGATGAGCAATGCCTATGTGGCCCTTGAATACAAGGTGAATCTCTATGAGTATCTTCACCTGTCTTCGGACTATACCCCTGGAGAAAAAGCGACGATGGAGGCCCTGAGTCCGTTGATTTACGGCGGCAATATCAGCGAACCGCCCTTGGGCATGTATGATGCGGAGAATGGTCAGTATACTGGGATGATCGTTGATTACATCAGCGCTCTTTCGATTGAGCTGGGTCAGCCCATCGTATCGAGGCCAATGATATGGAATGAGGCCATTGAAGCGCTTAAGGATGGAAAAACGGATATCTGCGATATGATTCCGTCTCACGAAAGGGAGCAGGACTTTGCATTTTCAGCACCTGTCTATGATCTGAACGGAGCGATCATCGTGCCGGTCGGCAAAGGACAGATCACACGCTTCAGTGAACTGAATCATCGCAGAGTTGTCATCCAGAAGGGCGATTATGCCATCGAGCATATCAACCGGAGCGGAATCAATGCGGATCTGATTCTGGTGGATAACATGAGTCAGGCCATGCTGCTATTGAAGGAGGGAAAAGTGGATGCTGCTGTCGGTGATGAACCGGTGGCGGACCACTACCTGAGAGCTCTGGGCATGGGATCTGCATTCCGGATTCTAGATGAGCCCCTTTACAGCAACAGGGTTTCGCTGGCTGTATCAAAAGACAGGCAGGATTTCTTGAAAGTGTTGGATAAGGCGGTGTTCAAGCTGAGGCAGAAGGGGATCCTGGCGCAAATCCAGAAAAAATGGAGCAGGCCGACCCCTGGTTTTTATACGGACAGCTCAGCTGATAAACTGAGGCTGACAGTGATCGGCATAGCTCTGGTATTCAGCATGTCCCTTTATCTGATCTGGATCTGGAGCCGCAGCCTGAAGCTGCTGGTCGGCATCCGAACAAAGGAACTTGAGTATACGAAAAATGAGCTTCAGGTGGTATTCGACAGCATGAGCAGCTTTTTGGCGGTCATCGACCGGAGCGGCAGGGTCATCAATATCAACGGGGCCTTTTTAAAGTCATTGGGGTGCCCGGAGGAAACGGTACTGGACAGGCCCTTCGGCGAGATTTCGATGCTGAAAGCCTTTGATGAATCGCACGATCGATTGATTCACACGTGGATTGCCGAACCGGATAACTGTCCATTCAATGAAAAATACGAGTTCCGTCAGGATGACCGGATGCTGGTATGCCGGTGCTGTCCGCTTGAACAGGACGGCATCAGCAGCGTTCAGCTCCTGGTGATGATTTCAGACGAGACGGTGAGCCGGTTGCAGGAAATGCGGCTGATACATGCGAATAAGATGGAAACCGTAGGTATCCTGGCTGCGGGAGTGGCTCATGAGCTGCGAAATCCGCTGGGAATCATCCGCAATTCCGGCTTCATACTGAAAACACTGGATCCTGAAGACACGGAATATCGGAATACAGCAGTTGCAGCAATAGAAAAATCCGTATCCAGAGCCAGTGATATCATTGAAAATCTCCTGAAGCATTCACGGCTGACGGATGACAAGAAGACGCAGATCAGACTTAAAAGCTTTCTTGTAGAAATTCTGAATCTCTTCAGCAGACAAATGGAGGATCAGAAAATCCAGGTGAAACTGATCTGCGATGATGAAGCCGCAATAACAGCAAATGGAACATCCCTTTGGCATGGCATATTGA
Source organism: uncultured Peptostreptococcaceae bacterium (assembly GCA_964511875.1). Classification (GTDB taxonomy): domain Bacteria; phylum Bacillota; class Clostridia; order Peptostreptococcales; family Acidaminobacteraceae; genus CAZEHS01. The sequence goes on along the minus strand of CAZEHS010000024.1, from coordinate 26,929 downwards.
ACATCATCCAGAACGCCCTGGATGCCATGCCCCTGGGCGGAGAGGTTACGGTCCTGGTTATTCAGGATGATCATCTGGTAACCATCCGGCTCTGTGATACAGGCCCTGGGATCAGCAAAGAAAACATCGATAAGATTTTTGATCCTTTCTTTACGACAAAGGCCATTGGTCTCGGAACGGGATTGGGGCTGTACGTGGCATATTCGGAGATTCAGAAGTCGGGAGGATCCATTCAGGTTGATACCGGAACAGGGACCGGTACATGCTTCAATATCCATATCCCCACTGGAGGCGGACCGTGAAAATTCCAATGAAACTGCTGATTGTCGACGACGAAAAAGATTTCAGGGAGCTTCTCCGTATCATACTGATCAAACAGGGATACCAGGCAGATATGGCCGCTGACGGCAATGAGGCCTTGAAACGGCTGGAGGAGAACGCCTACGATATTGTTCTGACAGACATGATGATGCCCGGTATCGGTGGTAATGACCTGGTGGATATCATTCAGGAACGGTATAAGGATACGTCATGCATTGTCATCACCGGGTATGGAAGTATTGAAAATGCCGTGGAAACCATAAAACGTGGAGCTTTCTCATATATCATCAAAAGCAGTGATCCTCAGGAGCTGCTCATAGAAATCAATAAGATCGCCACCATCAAGAGCCTGTCTCAGGAGAATTCCCGGCTCAGGAACGTTCTTTCCGGCCCGGAAGCTCTTCTTCAGACACAGAATGAATCCTTCAGGAATGCTGTGCTGTACGCAGAGAAGGCTGCGGTCACCACAGCCAACATCCTCATATTAGGGGAGTCGGGGGTTGGCAAGGAAGTTTTTGCCAGGTACATTCACGAAAAAAGCCCTCGAAAATCAGAGATTTTCATGGCGGTCAACTGTCATTCACTTTCAGACACGCTCTTGGAATCAGAGCTTTACGGCCATGAAAAGGGTGCTTTTACAGGGTCGCAGACCCGACGGATCGGACGCTTTGAAGCCGCGGACGGAGGTACTCTTTTTCTGGATGAAATAGGTGATATGCCTGTGAACACCCAGGTAAAAATACTCAGGAACATCGAAAACCGTGAAATTGAGCGGATAGGCAGCAATGCAAGCATCCATGTGGATTTCAGGCTGATCAGCGCAACCAATAGAAATCTCCAGAAAGAAATCAGCAGCGGCAGGTTCCGGGAGGACCTGTATTACCGAATCAATACCGTAACCATTGAAATTCCCCCTCTCCGGAAAAGAAAGGAAGATCTTCCCATGCTGGTGGGGTTCTTCGTTGAAAAAGCAGCCAGGGAACTTAAGAAAAATGTGTTCTCCGTGGCTCCTGATCTGATGGACAGGCTTATGGCACATGATTATCCGGGCAATATCCGTGAACTGAAGAATATCATTGAACGGCTGGTGGTCATTTCAGAAGGCGATATTCTTACACTGCAGGGAGCCCGACAGTACGATGTCTTTTCAGGAAGCACCGAAGAGAAGGGCGCCGGATCATCACTCAGGGAAGTGCGAAAGCATGCTGAAAGCAGCCATATCATTCAGACTTTGAAGGAAACAGGTTATTGTGTCGAATCGGCTGCAGAGCTTCTGCAGATCAGCAGCAGGCAGCTTTATAACAAAATCAAGGAATATGATATTCCGCTGCATTGACAAAACGCCCTGAACCGGTTATTCCGTTTCAGGGCGTTGATCAATGCTTCGTTATTTTAACCCTGACGGCATTCAGCAGAGCCATTTCTCCAATGTCGCTGACCCCTGAAGGGGCCAGATTGTTGATGCACTGACCTTCATATTTCCAGGCACCCTGCTTTAAAGCGATGATTCCAGGACGGATGGTGGTTACTGTCACTGCCACGGCTTCCAAATCGCCGGAGGCATTTGAAAGGGTTAAACGGTCTCCTGACAGGATGCCGAAATGCTCAGCGGTATCCGGGTGTATCATGGCTTCAGGGAAGGTTTCGTTCAAGTCCCGGGTATGCTGGGAGTTGATGCTGCTTCGCCGGTGAAAAGAGATCAGGGGCAGAGTATCCGGCTGCGGTGCATTTTTCATGGAAGCTGTCATCGTCTTGACTGTTTCAAGGGAGATGGGGTGAAAGAGTCCATCTTCTGTCTTGAACGTATGGTCTTGCCAGGGAATCACCTGCCGGTCAGGAGAAAGGATCCATCCATTCTCTTTAAGATGGTCCAATGTGATCCCTTTGTCGTTCAGCGGGCGGATCAGACGCTCAATCCACTGAGCCTCATCAAGCTGCGGAAACTCAGTCAGCTTCAGGCGCTGAGCCAGCTCCGAAAAAATTCGGAGCTCGGAACGGGCTTGGCCTCGGGGCATCGACAGCTGGGGTGTATAGTGAATGGTGCTGTTCCACATCCCAGAGGAAATAAGGTCTTCTTCCTCTAAGAAATAAGTGGCGGGGAGTATCCAATCGGCCAGTGCCGCCGTGTCTGTCATGAAATGATCGATAACAACCACGGTTTCAACAGCTTCCAGCGCTTTCGCCACAGCTGTACTGTCCGGTGCCTGAAGCGCGGGATTGCCGCATGCAATGAACAGGAGTTTCACAGCAGGTTCTGAAGCATCGAGAAGATGAGGACCGAAATTTCCCTGCTGGAAGGCCCGTTCATTCACCTTGAAACCCGGCTCTGCCCAGCTCCAGTCGAACATGCCTGAGTTCACTTTGTTGGCGTAGCTTGCGCCGCCGCCGGATATCCCGATTTGTCCTGTAAGAAAGGCAAGAAGGTCGATGAGACGGATTGATGCACCGCCATACTCATAACGCTGCATTCCGTAGCCCATATAGGTGGCGCAGGGCGTGTGGAAACCATAAGCATCAGCCAGTATGTGCAGCTCTTCTGCTGATACGCCGCAATAATCAAGCAGAAGGGCAGAATCCATCATTTTTATGGATTTAAGCAGGTCAGGCTGCGTTTTCCCGATCATCATGGATGCTTCCGATTTTTCGATGCCGAGTTCAAGTATTCTTTGAATCACACCAAGAGCGAGAGCCCAGTCTGTGCCGGGCAGTGGTCGGATCACTCGGTTTGCCAGGCTGGCGGTAGAGCTTGTGACCGGATCGATCAGGATCACCTGACATCCGTTTTTTCGCGCTTTATTCACCCATGGCAGGAGATGAAAATGTGTATCGGCTGGATTTTTGCCCCAGAAAACCAGGGTCCTTGAGTTGATGAGATCCTCGGGAGCATGGGAAGCCACACTGCCGAAATCCAGGGTTTGGGCCTTTATTCCGGCAGACCAGCAAAGGCCTCCTGTGAAAACGGTTCCACCGCCCAAATGTCTGAAAAAGATCTCCATTGCCCCTTTGAGCTTGCCGGCCGCGCCGCCGCCCATATAGGATGCGATGCTGTGATGACCATCGGCCTCAAGGCATGAGGTGATCCTATCGGCAAGGCATTCCATGGCAGTGTCCCAACTGACAGTTTCCCATCCATCAGAAACTTTTCTCATGGGTTCCAAAATCCTGTCGGGATGGTTCATGCGTGTCAGATGGCTTCGGCCTTTGCTGCAGATCAGCCTGCCGGTTACAGGATTATTCCCATTGGGCTCCAGGGCGATGATCTGTCCATTCTCACTGCTGACACTGAAGCTGCACACCCCGAAACAGTCCAGGGGACAGGCACTGATGGCTGTTGTACGTGTCATGGGTCACCTCATTGTTTTTTCAGTATGATACGGTTTGAATTCTTGCTGATACTTACCTGAGGAATCGTTATCAGTCCATCGGAATCCACATTGACCGTTCCGGATGCAATGAGAGTGTCCGTAGCAATGTCACGATTCTCCCATTTGACGGGCCAGCCAAATCGTGGCTTGAAATTCTGAAGGCGTCGTGGTGTGATATCCACGGTACAGTCCTTCAGAGGTGCCTTATCCATGAGACCGACAGTCATTTCCCAGCCTTCGGTGGTGTCAACGATGTCCTCTGTTTTCCAATGGAGATAGCCGTTGATCTGACCCTTCGCAGCGCCGTCCATGGGATTTCCGTCTCCCGGGTCATCATCCAGACTGCAGTGAGTGAAGGCGGGGAGAGACTGATTCACGCGGATATCGATGGGCATGGTCTGTTCACTGCCATTCATGGGCATTTTTGCCATCTGAACGTGTCCGTCCTGTCCCCAAACAAACAGATGGGGCCGTTTGGTGTCCTGAAGGGCCTGATAGAAGTGAACCGCCTGGGGCCAATCGATGAGCGGGTCGTTCTTCGCATTGGAGAAGGTCAGAAACGGAACATCCCTGGCAGGGTATTGCCTAAGGAACCAGATATCATCGTAATAATTCCACACTGGTATGCCATTTTCAAACAAAACACCGTAATCCGGGTTTCCAAAATTTGCTGCATACGCGTTTTTCATTCTGGTTTCACCGGGAACATGAACTCCCACATTGCTTCTTACCCATGCAATCCTTCCGCCGTTCCGGATTCCGGTCATCATACTCCCGGATCCTCCCATTGAACTGCCGGCAGTAAAGGTCCTGTAAAGATCTATCTTCCACGGGGAATCCTGATGCATCCATAAGAGAAATGAAAAAAGGCGGTTGGTGGAATAGGGATGGACAACTCCTGCTTTCCATTCCAATGCATTTTTAGGGGCAAACGCTGTGAGGTTACGTTCATGATAACCCGTCCACCAGTCGTAGGGGTCATCATTGGAAGCCAGAAGGATTGCGCCGTCCTCGGCATCGTTCCACCAGGCATATCCGGAATCCTGTGATCCGCCCCAGCAGTGCATATGCATGCCGACAGGGGCTGGATTTGCCACCTTTGGAGGGATGCCGACCAGATAATCAAAGGCTTTTCCCTCGACGCTGGTGTTGGGAGGCCCTTCCCATCGGGTAAAATAATGGAGGGTCGGTTTGTTCACACCCAGGAAATACTCAGGAGTTTCAACCCTCTGCAGGATGGGCCTGCCTTGACCGACTGTCTCAGTGATCGGCATGGCCGGACTGTTGGATGTGTTTATGGATTTGTTCTCAATCCCGCTTATGACAGCGGTAACAGCATAATAAGACACTCCAGCCCTGTCCGGGTTGTGAACCCATAGACCTGTTCCGTTAGGCAGGGGAATACCATCATCTGAAATGACATATCGGTGCACGTTTTTTGGGGATACTTTCGTACCTATTCCGTGTGCGGTCTGGTTCCAGCCGGATAGTTCAGGTACTGAGCTGACAGGCTTCAAGCCTTCCACCGTTGTGATTGGATAGGGGGAGGCGTAGACATTATAGTGAACCTTTTGCATTACGGCGTTCTTCATACCGAAAAACTCAATGCCGGACGGTGCATCTGAAGGGATTATAAGATTGATCTCCTGCCAGGTGACGAAGGTCTGCCCGTTCTGATGGATGGCATTGACACCTGTGGCTTGCTGGGATGCAATCGGACTCGATTCCTGTGCGAAGGCATGGGATGAAAGACATCCCCATAGGACAAAGACAAGCATTATATGTAAAAATCGTTTCATTGGAACCTCCCTGGTACAACATCTGATTTTAGTCTGCTATTCTCTTCAATAGTAGATGACCCCTCAGACAATTGCCAGTATTGCGTATGAACTGTAACGAAAATGAAGTGAAGCTATCGCGTAAAACGGTAACCCGCTCCCCAGACCGTTTCAATGAACTGCGGAGACGCCGGATCAAGCTCGATTTTCTTGCGGATTTTCTGGATATGAACTGCAATCGTACCGATATCGCCGTAATTATCCAGTCCCCATATCTTCTCGAACAATTGTTCACGGCTGAAGACGATATCCGGATTGGAAGCCAGGAATACCAGGAGTTCAAACTCCTTAGCGGTCATGGCGATCTCATGCCCGGAAACATGAACCCGACGTGATTTAAGGTGGATGGTCAATGTACCTGCTGTGATCTCATCGATTTCGGCTGTTTTTCCTGCAAGCCGCTGATAGCGTTTAAGATGGGATTTTACCCTGGCAACCAGCTCAGCCGGACTGAAGGGCTTGGTTACATAATCATCGGCTCCGAGCCCCAGCGCCCTGATTTTATCGATATCCTCACTGCGGGCCGATACAACCAGAAGTGGGATTTCAATCTGGTCACGGAGTCGTCGGCAGATTTCGAAGCCATCCACCCCAGGCAGCATCAGATCGAGGATGATCAGATCCCATGAGTTCTGCAGGGCCGTATCCAGCCCCTTTTTTCCATCAGCGCAGTGGGTGACATGAAATCCTTCAATTTCAAGATAGTCCGTTTCCAGACGGGCGATGCTGGGATCGTCTTCGATTATCAGAATCCTGGATTTACTCATGAAGGTCCCCCTTGATAGTGGGTAATGTGATGCAGAACCTGGCTCCTTCTTCAGGAGGACTCTCTGCTGTGATGGTGCCCTTATGGGCCTGAACGATTTCATGGGCAATGGCCAGTCCCAAACCGCTGCTGCCGGATGCGAAGTTACGGGCGCAGTCAGCCCGATAAAAGCGGTCGAAGATGTGAGGCAGCTGTTCCTGCGGAATTCCCGGTCCGTTATCCTGAATGCATAATCTCAGGTTTTCGGACGTTTCGGAAAGCTCAAAGATTATTTTTGGCCCGTCTCCATGACCATGGGTCAGCGCGTTGGAAATGATATTGCGTATGGCCCGGGTGAAATGCCGACTGTCCAGTGAGAGCGTCACGTCAGAATCCAGATGGTTATCCAGTACCATTGTCACGCCGTTCTCATCGTTCTCAAGCTTCAGCTCGGAAAAAAGCTCTGTGATATATGCCCCGAATGGCAGGGGAGAGTATTCGAAGTTGAGTTTGTGCAGATCCAGTTTGGAATAGAGCAGCAGATCATCTATCAGCCGGTTCATGTATCTGGCATTCTGCTGGATGATCCGGATATATGCTTCCTGTTTTTCCGGTGTGTCAGCTACTCCGTCAAGGATACCGTCAGTAAAGCCGTTGATGGAGGTGATGGGTGTCTTCAAATCATGGGAAATGCTGGCTATCAGTTCCTTGCGGTTGGTTTCATACCTCTGTTTCAGATCCTCGGATTCCTGCAGACGGGAACTCATTTCATTGAAGGCTTCGATCAATTCAGTGATTTCAGGGACAGCCCGGCTGTCAACCTGGACATCATAGTTCCCCTGCGTCACTTCAAATACGGCTCTTTTAAGGTTTTCAACCGGCAGCAGGATATGATGGTAGATCCTGCGGGATATTCCAAAAGCGATGAATTCCTTCAGCAGAACAATGGAAATGAGACCCATCACCAACGTGGAGGAATCCAGGGGATTCTTGCTGCTGCTGATCATGTATGCCAGTGCAAGAACCATAAGGATAAAGAAAGGGGATAACAGGAAGAAGCGATGATACCGTTTGAAATGCCGTTTGAGGATCAGCTCATGACAGCATGCATCGGCATTTTTTTGATGGGTTTTATGGAAATGTGCATGCAGTCTCGGCATAGGGGGTTCCTCCAAAGATACTAATCAGTAATTATATCAGCCTGTGATTGCGAGGAGCAAAGTGACGAAGCAATCTCTCCCTGCGGTCTTGGGAATTATTACAAATCACAAGGTAGAGATCGCCGCGCTCTCCTCCCGATGACAGATCATAAACGTATCACCTCATTATATCCGGTTTGTGATCAAAAAATAAGGGAAAGAAGGGCGGCACTGGGGATCCGCCCTTCTGAGGGGTAAGCTATTGACGTTTGCCGCTGGCATTCACAGCGATGCTGCGGGCTTTACCGTCCTTATCGGAAACGACTGCTTTGAGAACAGCGCTCACTTCAGCTGGAGAGCAGTCCGGATTCAGCACGATTTTCAGGGATAAGCCTTGCGGTTCAATGGTTTCCAAATCCAGATCCATGCAGCCGCAGGATTCCATCCAGCCGTGGACCTTCTCATGATGACCGCATCCGCATTCCATTTCCTTCATCCCGCAGCATTTGTTTTTCATGTGCTCTTTCATGTGCTTTGGAAGGTCATCTTCAGCAAGTTCCATGGTCAGGATTTTTTTGCCGTCCTCCAGCTCCTGAAGCTCAGTCTTATCAAGCACCTTCAGCATGAACATGGCCTTGCCGAGTTTTCCTTTGGGGCCGCAGCAGCCGTGGCCATGGATATGATGCCCATGATGTCCGTGCATTTTTCCGTGGAACCCATCCGTTCCCTGATGCTCGAATTTCAGTACCTCTTCACCGAACCGTACCTCCACTTTCTTTTCACAGTGGCCGGGAGAACAGCCGATATCGCTGTTCATGGTTCCTAAAAGCGTCTCGTCCAGCCGTGCTTCTACTGCCAGGCTGCCGTTGAAGGAATCTGCTTCCTTTACCTGCTTCATCATGTTATAGAGTGCAGTCAGTTTGTTCATGGATTATTTCCTCCTTGGATTGTTCGGCGCGTCTCACCGATGACCCCAGTATAACTTCCGGTTATGAAACACCATTCAACGAGAGATTAAAAACTGATTAACAACAATTAAGAAACACTGGCAGGAAACGGATGCCTATTTGGAGAAATATCTGTCAGAACTGATTGGAGGTCACAATGAACGATTTTGATGAATTCTGGCGGATCTTATGTGAAGCCTTTCATGAAGAAACCCATCGGAGCAGGGAAGCCCATGAGGCACTTTTGAAGAATCCCCTCTATCAATTGAATTACATCCGTGAAGACGGACAGGTCCTTGGCTTCTGGAGCATCTGGAATCTTGGGAGCTTCCTTTTCATGGAACACCTGGCGGTTGACAGCTGCTGCCGCGGAAAAGGCTACGGATCCAGAGTTTTTCGTCAGCTATTTGAAACATCCCAACTCCCCTTGGTCCTGGAAGTGGAGAGGCCGGATACGGAAGAGGCCCGCAGGCGGATAGAATTCTACCAGCGTCTGGGTCTTCATCTGAATCCATTTGATTATGTCCAACCAGCCATGCAGGAGGGCTGCGGCCCTGTACCCCTGTATCTCATGTCCTGGCCGGATCCATTGGATGAGGCTGGCTTCAATGATGTGCGCAGGATTCTTTACGATAAAGTGTATGGTTTAACGGATTTCATTTGAAAGGTGTATAATCAGATGGGGTTCATCATCATAGACCGATTTGAAACGGAGACGACATATGGATCAGAAAACGGGCCTGGTTCTGGAAGGCGGCGGGATGCGGGGTGTTTATACCTGCGGTGTCCACGAATACCTTCTGGATCAGGGCATTCATTATCAATACGTAGTCGGAGTATCAGCCGGTGCAAGCAACTCCTGCACCTATATCGCCCGACAGAAAGGCCGGGGCCGCCGGGTGAACCTGGATTATCTGGATGACTGGCGTTACATGAGTCTGCGAAGCCTCCTGTTAAAGGGCTCCTATTTCGGTCTGGATTTTCTGTTCGAGGATATCCCCAACAGACTGGACATCTTTGATTACGATACCTTCTACAGCTCGCCGGGCATCTTTCGTATCGGAGCCACCAACTGCATCACCGGTAACGTGGATTTCTTCGATAAGCATGAGATCACCGAAGGCCTCAAGCATATCAAGGCATCCTGTTCGCTGCCGCTTCTGTCGCCTATTGTGGAAATCAATGGGATTCCTTATCTGGATGGAGGTGTGGCGGAGCCCATACCTGTCAGAAAAGCCCTGGCAGACGGCTGCGAGCATGTGATTGTGGTCCTGACTCAACCTCAGGGCTACCGCAAGGCTCCCTCCGGTAAAAAGGCAAACCTTCTCTACGAAGCGGCATTTCGAAAATACCCTGGGCTGATACACGCCCTGAAGATCCGGCACCAAAAATACAATGAAACCGTTGATTTTGTAGAATCGCTGGAAAAGCAGGGGATAGCCACGATAATCCGCCCGGATGGAACCTTGAAGCTCCACCGATTTGAAAAAGACACTGCAGTTCTTGGAGCCCTGTTCGATCAGGGCTATCGCGATGCATCCCTAAAGCTGTAGAGCGTGTGCAGTATGAACATACCAGACAAAATGGAGGTACCAGAATGCGATTTGCTGAACCATTCAGAATCAAAATGGTAGAACCTATCCGAATGATTTCCAGAGAAGAGCGGGAAAAGGCTCTGATTGAAGCCGGTTACAACCCATTCTCCCTTAAAGGTGAGGACGTTTACATCGATTTGCTGACAGACAGCGGAACCGGGGCCATGAGTGACAACCAATGGGCAGGCATCATGATGGGCGATGAAAGCTATGCGGGAAGCCGCAACTTTTTCAACCTGTGCAAGTCTGTGGAGGATGTGATCGGCTACAAGTTCACCATTCCTGTCCATCAGGGCCGCGGCGCAGAGCAGGTGCTTTTCCCCCTGACGATTAAAAAACGCCAGTACATCCTGGGCAACATGCATTTCGACACGACGACGGCCCAAATTTAAATTGCCGGTGGTCGGGCAGTCAATTTCGTGATCAAAGAGGCTTATGACACAACAGCTTATCATCCCTTCAAAGGGGATATCGATCTGATGAAGATGGAAGCCTTCATTCTGGAAAAGGGTGCAGAAGAAATCGGCTTCATACTGATCACCATCACCTGCAACAGTGCCGGGGGTCAACCGGTTTCACTTGGAAACATCAAAGCAGTCAGCGCCCTGGGCGACAAATACGGCATCAAGGTGCTCTTTGACGCAGCCAGGTATGCTGAGAACGCTTATTTCATTAAAATGCGTGAACCGGGATATGAGAACAGGAGCATCGTCGAGATCATTAAGGAAACCTTCAGCTATGGTGTAGCCTTCACCATGAGTGCCAAGAAGGATTGTCTGGTCAATATCGGAGGCATCCTGGGGTTTAAGGACGATGAAGACATGTACACCATGGCCCGCTCCATGACGGTTCCCTATGAAGGGTTCCCAACATACGGCGGTCTTGCCGGACGGGATATGGAAGCCATGTCCCGGGGTATGCGGGAAGGTGTTGAAGAATCCTATCTGCAGTACAGGATCGGACAGGTGGAATACCTGGGTAAACAGCTGGCCGATGGGGGGATACCCATACAAACCCCAGTAGGCGGACATGCGGTATTTGTGGATGCGGGGAAAATGCTCCCGCATATTCCGTCCCATCAGTTCCCTGCGCAGGCCCTTGCCAATGAGCTGTATCTGGAAGCCGGGGTCCGGGGAGTAGAGATCGGCTCCTTCCTGCTGGGCCGGGACCCTGAAACCGGTGAGCAGTGCGAAAGTCCCATGGAGCTCCTGCGGCTGACCATTCCAAGACGGACCTACACGGATAACCACATGAATGTCGTTGCGGATGCCCTGATTGCCATAAAGGAACGTGCCCATACGCTGAAGGGATTTGATTTTGAGTATGAACCGAAGATACTGCGGCACTTTACGGCGAAGCTGAAGCCCGTGAAATGAAGCGGATCATTGAAAAAAGCCTGGAACTGAGAAGACAGTTCCAGGCTTTTTTCACCGTATCTTTCTGACGTTTTTAACGAGGGGCGGCCATTTGGCGAGGCTCTGGTTATCCGTCAGTCCCCAATGGGTGAACAGATGACCAAGCATCCGGGGGTCGCTCCAATAGTTGTGCGAGTAATCGATCAGTGCGGAAGTTGCCGCCAGTTCGTTGCCGCTGGCGGGCAATACGCGAAAGCCCTTCGACAGGAAATAGGGGATGGACCCATAGCTTTCCCGTTCTTTATAATGCCAATCGCAAATGACGATGTCCTTCGGTATCAGGTCCACCGCCGGATAGGTGCCATTGAGTGATGATTCCCATTTGCTGTAAGTGGTGGCGGGGTCGGCCCCATTGATGAGCCTGTCGCCCCACATGAACATCTCAACCTTCTTAACGTCCACAAGATAGTCATGATAGTCGTTGACCGCCATGGCGAACAGCTCTGCCGGGTCCTTTCCCCTGCAGCGGGGGCAGGAATCGGAGGCGATGATAAGCACCTCATCCATTCCTACATGGAATGCATCGGACTGAAAGGCGTCAATCAGCTCATCCATAAGATCGAATACGATTGGATTCACCTCTGGATGGAGGGGGCACCAGCTGCGGCAGTAGATGCCTTTGTTGTTCGGGTTTTGGCGCGGGGTTTCATCATATTGTCGATAAACCTTAAGCAGGGCCATGGTCCGATTTCCGTATGACTGGTGGCCAAGGCAGTTGAATTTCGGTATGATGCGTATGCCATTGTCGCGGCAGGCCTTTGCTATTGCCCGTGCAGTCTGGAAGGTGAGGCCGTCATCCGCTGCCAGCTCCGGATGGCTCCTCCAGTCAAAATTGTAGTTCACTTCCACCACAAGTGTATTGATGCCCCGTTTAGCCAGCTTCGGGATTGTGGGAAGCAGCGCGAGTCCTTCATCATCATTATGGATCAGAGTGTGTATCCCTGCCAGGGCCGGTGCATCAGACGGTTTTCGTATGACGTCAAGTGTGCAGGCCGTCAGCATCAGACAGATCGCTAGCAGCATGCAGATCATTCTTCTCACAACGGCTCACTCCTTTGTACGGGGTATTTGAAAATTTGTTCAGTATATACCCATTTTGCTTAGGATAACGCGGTGTCCGGCCTCTCGATGCAGAGCCTGCCTTTAAACCGAGTATGGTAACTGATATCGCGAATGCACATAACAGGAATACGTATTCCTGAGCAATGCTTTATTTGATTAAACTGTTTTGATGAATTAACCTAAACATAATTGTTCTAGCATCTGTCTTGTGGTACAATTATCCCTGTAGAACGACACTGAACTTATCAAATAACCATTCGAAAAGGAAGAACAATGAAGAAAAAGCCCGCCAAACTCAAACGCTATCTGATCGACTCCCTCTATATCCTCACCGGCAGTATATTGCTGGCGTTCGGAGTCACTGTAATACTTAAGCCGAACAACCTGATTACCGGAGGAACCACCGGTTTTGCCATCGTACTCGAGAAACTGACCGGTATCGATTTCACCCTGCTGTATTACGCCACTTCACTCATGATTCTGCTGATTACCTGGCTTGTGCTGGGCAAGGCTGAAGCAAGGAAGATCCTGGTACTTTCAGTGACCTTTCCAACGATCCTGGTGATTTTCAGCAAGCTGTTTCCGGGTGATGCCTTCAACCTGACAAAAGGGGACATGTTCCTATCATCAATCTATTATGGGATTCTGGCTGGTCTTGGGGTCGGTCTGTACCTGAAACGGGGATATTCCGGCGGTGGAACGGATACGATTGCAAAAATGCTGCACAGGAAATATTTTCCTTTCATATCCATCAGTCAGATCCTGTTTGCTCTGGACCTGGTCATCATCACATCATCCGTATTCCTCTTCGATATCCGCACAGCCCTTTATGCAATCCTGACCCAGCTGGTATTCACAAAATCGGTGGAAGCAGTGCTGTACGGACTGGCAGTGCCCCTGGTTAAAATGGAGATCCTCAGTATTGAAGAAGAATCCATCGAAAAGTATATCCTCACTGAGATAAGAAGGGGGATATCCAAGTACAATGTCATCGGCGGATACTCGAACCTGTCGCGTACCAAGCTGGTGACCATCTGTTCCCAGCGGGAATCCATGCTCATCCGCGAAAAAATCGCTGAACTTGACCAGGATGCCTTCGTGATCCTAACCAACGTTGGATCGGTATGGGGCAAGGGTACGGATTTCGACAGCCTTATCGATGAGACACGCTGAAAAAATGAGTTGATTATCCATAACCCCGTTGACAGTTTCTGTCCCGGGGTTTATCATGAACAATAATTGAACGAACAGTCAATTAAACGGAGGTGAACCCATGGCCAGGCTGACAGACCCTGAAAAGCTGGAACGGATAAAATATGCAACAATGGAATTGGTCAACCGAAATGGCTACCAAGGGATCACTACCGCCAAAATTGCAGAGAATGCAAGGGTGTCGGCAGGATACCTCTATCATCACTATGTTAGCAAGGATCAGCTGATCTGCAGCCTCATTGAGGACTGCCATGTCAATGCGAAAATCGGCATTGCAAAACTCATTGAACAGGATGCGCCGTTTAAGGAAATGGTGCATCATGTTTACCATGTGCTCCTGTTCATTGCCAATACGGATCCGATTCGGGCCGAATTCATTTATGTTCTGATCCATGATCCTCATTTCAGAGATTTTGCCATATCGAACTCCCTGTTTGATATCGTTGGGGTTCTGGAAACCCTGCGGGATCATGCGCTTGAAAAGGGAATGATTGCAGCGGACACCTCCTTGGCCGAAATGATGGTGTTTTTAATCGATATGCCCACCAGCTACATGTATTACCGCATCAAAAATGGTGGAAACAGTCTCGTGATCACCGAGCAGGAGATCCAACGGATTGCTGAAAAATGTACCCTTGCGATGCAGTGATTTTGAAAGTCAGATCCAACACCGCTGAAAACCGGTTCATCTGCATGGAGACGCTTTGGGAAGGGCGTAGTCATGCCGGTGATGCCGGTTTTTTTTTGTTTTATTCGAAACATCAAAGGGCAGTGTCCGATTATCAGTGTTTCCACTGTTTTGCAGAGTGATATGGTATCATATAGATAGGACATACTTTGATGGGATCTGGAGGAAAAGATAAATGAATGCCGCCGGTAAATTACTGATATGCCCCATCTGTAAAAGCGGATTGAAGCATATGGAGACGCACAATGCCTATCAGTGCATGAACCGTCATTCCTTTGATATCGCACGGCAGGGCTATGTGAACCTGCTGCCCAGCAATCAGAAAAGCAGCAGATCGCCCGGGGATTCCAGCGAAATGGTCGAGGCCAGGAGAACCTTCCTGGCAAAAGGATATTACGAACCCCTGTCGGATAGAATCGATGAGCTGGTAATCAATCATCTGCGTGGATTGGAAAAGAACGGGCATACGGTGCTTGATATCGGTTGTGGGGAAGGCTATTATCTGTCCCGATTGCTGAACGCGGCATTCTCAAAGGAGATTTCAGTCGACACATATGGGCTAGATATTTCCAAGGATGCAGTGAAGACCGCCAGTTCCTCAGTAAAAAAAGGCAACTGGCTGGTAGGCAACAGCCATCATATTCCAATAAAGGGCGGATCCTTCGATTGTGTACTTTCAGTATTCAGTCCGATAGCCGGTTCGGAGGTGGTGCGGCTGTTGAAACCCAGCGGACTGTTCATCCGTGTCTTGCCGGGTCCGAACCACCTGATTCAGATGCGCAGGATCATCTACCCGGAGGTTCTGATAAGTCCTGAGCCCGATTCAGGTGAGCTTTATCCGGGGCTGGTGTTCAGGGAAGCGGTTAAGGTGGACTACGATGTTACACTGACCACTGAAGAACTCAACGACCTGGTGAGAATGACACCCCATTACTGGAAAACCACAAAGGCCGATAAAGAGGCCCTGAACCGAATCAATGAACTGTCGGTGACTGTCGATATGCGGATTCTCGTGTATGGATCTGCAAAGGAGGCATACAATGTTTAACGGATTCAAGCATGAAACCTTTACATTCCTCGATGAACTTGGAATCAACAATTCGAGGGGATGGTTCGAATCACATAAGGAAGAGTACATCGACTATCTGAAAAGACCTTTCATTGAGCTGGTAGAGGACCTTTCACCTGCGATGCTGGAAATGGACTCACAGCTTGATACCGATCCTAAGCGCTGCGTCGCCCGCATCAATCGGGATATCCGATTCACAGCGAACAAGAGCCCGTACCGGACGAATCTCTGGATGGCATTCAAAAGGAACATACCCGACTGGAAAGAGGAGCCTGCGTTCTTTTTCGAGATATTTCCGGATCATTACCGATACGGCATGGGTTTCTTCATCACACCCCGTCCGGTCATCGAGCTGATCCGCGCAGCAATCGTCGGTCGTGAAAAAACCTTCATTGAGCTTCACGAGCTGTACCTGACTCAAGAGCTTTATGTACTGGCCGGTGAAAAATACAAGAAGATCATTACACCCGACCTGCCTCCGGATCTTCAGGAGTGGAATCAGCGAAAAGAATTCTTCTTCATGGCAGACCATCCCGTCGACGACAGCCTCCTAGGCCCTGAGCTCGTAACCATGCTTGCAGAAGACTTCAGAAAGCTTTTGCCCTGGTACGATTACTTCAAGTCATTGGCCGATATCGGCAGGGTATCCAATGGGAAGCAATACCGATAAAGTTAAGGGAGACGCATATGATACGTACATCCGCATTCGTAGCAACCAGTATTGACGGGTATATCGCCCGTGAGGACGGAAATCTGGACTGGCTGGACAAGTATTCTGACATATCGGCAGATGACACAAGCTATCGGGAGTTCGTAAGCACCATCGATGTGATCGTCATGGGAAGGAACACCTTTGATAAAGTGCTTACCTTCGGCTTTTGGCCATATGAGGGGACGCCGGTCAAGGTGCTGAGCAGCACGATGACTTCACTGCCGGAGGATTTGGCAGACAAAGTGGAGATCGTGTCCTGCACACCGAAGGAACTTCTGATTCTCCTGGACGACCAGTCATTCCGGCATGCGTATATCGACGGGGGAAAAACCATTCAGAGCTTCCTGGCCGATGGTGCGCTTGATGAGCTTACAATCACGCGTATTCCTGTTCTGCTGGGTAAGGGAATATCCCTGTTCGGACCGCTTGACCACGATATCCCATTAAAGCTGGTGAAGTCGAAAAACCTGCCCTGGGGCTTCGTGCAGAGCCATTATAAGGTAGTGAAATGATCCTTTCATTGACCGCTCGTTTTGAATGCGATATACTGCAATAAAATGAATCGTGCACGCTGGGAAGAGTAATACAGAGGCCGCCTGCAGCGAGTCGGGGGAAGTGGAAGCCCGGCGGTTGGAACCTGTCTGAAGACACCTGGAAAAGCGTGAATAAAAGAGTGGGCTCAGCCAAATAGGGTGGTACCGCGGATGAAAATCCGTCCCTATGTTGGTCAGAGTCTTTTTTTGTATCCACAACATATCGAAGGAGGTCCTCCATGAAAAACCTGAACAAACCCAGAGGAACAAAAGACATCATGCCAGCTGAAATATACAAGTGGTATTATGTTGAAGCGGCGTTCCGAAAAATCTGTGCGGCTTACGGCTACGGCGAAATACGCACCCCAATGTTTGAGAACACCCAGCTGTTCAAGCGGGGCGTCGGCGAAACAACCGATATCGTGCAGAAGGAAATGTTCTCCGTGATGAGCGGCATCGCCCTGAAGGAGTATGTGAAAACCGGCGTTCTCAAGCCTGATCAGGACTTCACACTGAAACCTGAAGGTACGGCACCTGTCGTTCGGGCCTTTATCGAGAACAAGATCTATGCCGATCCCCAGCCCTCCAAGATATTCTACATCACGCCCTGCTTCCGTCATGAGCGTCCTCAGGCAGGCCGCCTGCGACAGTTCCACCAGTTCGGCATCGAGACCTTCGGATCCTATGAGCCTTCTGCCGATGCGGAGGTCATTGCCCTTGCACACTACTTTTTCACTGAACTGGGCATCAAAGGACTGGAGCTTCACATCAATTCCATCGGCTGTCCGAAGTGCAAGCCTGTCTATGCCGCAGTGCTGAGAGAGTTCCTGGGCAGCCGCATGGATAAACTCTGCGGAACCTGTCAGGATCGGTATGAAACCAATCCCATGCGGATTCTGGACTGCAAGGTGGAAAGCTGCCAGGAGGCAATCAAAGGCGCTCCCTATATGCTGGAACACCTTTGCGAGGAATGTGACGATCACTTCAGCCGCATGAAATCCTATCTGGAAGTCATGAAAGTGCCCTACATCGTTGACCCGGGCATCGTTCGCGGCCTGGACTACTATAACCGCACAGCTTTTGAATTTGTCTCCAACGATATCGGCGCACAGGGTACCGTGTGCGGCGGCGGACGCTATGACGGCCTGATTGAATCCGTTGGCGGCCCGGCTGTTCCGGGTGTCGGCTTTGGCATGGGCATCGAACGTCTCCTGCTGACCCTTGACAGCCAGGGAATCGAGATCCCAAAACCTGCTCCAATGGATGTGTTCATCGTTGCCATGGGCGAACCTGCCTTCGTGAAAGGCATGGAACTCCTATGCACCCTTCGCACCAGCGGCATCAAATCCGAAATCGATCACCTGAAACGCAGCACCAAAGCGCAGTTCAAATTCGCCGATAAGGTCGGTGCTCACTTTTCCCTGATCATCGGGGATGATGAGCTTGCCAAGGGCGAAGCCCAGCTGAAGGATATGCGGACAGGTGAGCAGAAGGGTGTGGCGTTTGAGGAGATAGTGAATACCATTAAAGGATAAGAGACCCTCTGGGACTCCCCCTGTCACTGCGTGACATCCCCCTCCCGGAGGGAGATTGTGCATCTCAACCTCCCTCCGGGAGGGAGGTGGCAGCGAAGCTGACGGTAGGAGTCGCAGCGCGAAATTGCATGTGATTTTCAACCAAATCAGGAGGCCCCACAATGGCAGAATTTCTAGACGGATGGAAACGGTCCCATTACAGCGGGACATTAAGAGAAGAGCATATCGGCCAGCAGGTTTGTCTGATGGGCTGGGTACAGAAGCGACGGAATCTCGGGGGCCTTATTTTTGTGGATCTTCGGGACAGGGAAGGTCTTTGCCAGATCGTTTTCGATCCGGCGGTATCAACTGAAGCATTGGAAAAAGCGGATGCCCTTCGGAATGAATTTGTAATTTGCGTGAAAGGTTCCGTAAGGCTCCGGGAATCAATCAACGATAAGATGCCTACCGGACGGGTGGAAGTGTTTGCCGATTCCCTGAAAATCCTTTCAGAAGCCGAGGTTCCTCCCATCCATATCACGGATGAAGATGATGCAGGCGAACGTCTGCGTCTAAAATACCGCTACCTGGACCTTCGCAAGCCCAAGATGCAGCAGAAGCTTCGTTTTCGGAGCAAGGTGGCAAAAATCGTGCGGAATTACCTGGATGAAAACGGCTTCGTTGAAGTAGAAACGCCTGTACTTAACAAGCCTACTCCGGAAGGTGCCCGTGATTACCTGGTACCCAGCCGCGTGAACCCGGGCAAGTTCTATGCCCTCCCGCAATCGCCGCAGCTCTTCAAGCAGCTGCTTATGGTTTCAGGTCTGGATCGCTATTATCAGATCGTGAAATGCTTCCGTGATGAGGATCTCCGTGCGGATCGTCAGCCGGAATTCACCCAGATCGATATCGAGATGTCCTTTGTTGAAGAAGAGGATGTCATGACCATCAATGAAGGGCTGATCCATACGATTTTCAAGGATGCCATGGATGTGGATATCCAGCTGCCTCTTCAAAGAATGCAGTACACTGAGGCCATGGACCGATACGGCTCCGATAAGCCCGATGTCCGTTTCGGTTTTGAATTGAAGGATATCACAGATATGGTTGCCGGCTCGGAATTCACTGTATTCAAGAACGCAGCAGCCTCAGGCGGCCGTGTAAAAGGCATAAACCTCAATGGTTTCGGAGATAAATTCAGCCGCAAGGATATCGATAAGCTTGGCGAATTCACCAAAACCTACGGCGCTAAAGGGCTGGCTTGGATCAAAACCAGTGCGGAGGGCGTTCAGTCCCCAATAGCCAAGTTCTTCACTGAAGAGGAGCTGAAGGCTGTCATGGATGCCATGGGTGCGGGGAGCAATGACCTGATGCTTTTCGTGGCGGATAAAGCCGACGTGGTTTACGCATCCCTGGGTGCCCTGCGCCAGGAGGCTGCAAAACAACTGAATCTCCTGAAGTCAGACGAGTTCAAACTCCTTTGGATCACGGAGTTTCCGCTGTATGAGCATGATGAAGAAACAGGCCGGTACGTGGCCAAGCACCATCCATTCACCTCCCCGGTACTTGAGGATGTGGACAAGCTTCTTACAGAACCGGACAAGGTCCGTGCACGTGCCTACGACCTGGTCCTTAACGGTGTTGAACTGGGCGGCGGCAGTATCCGCATCAGTAATCAGCAGCTTCAGCAAACGATGTTCAAAGCCCTTGGAATGGACAAGAAAGAATCCGAAGAGAAATTCGGTTTCCTTCTGGAAGCCTTCCGTTACGGCACTCCCCCTCACGGCGGCATCGCCTTCGGCCTGGACCGCCTGATCATGCTCCTCACCGGCAGCGAAAGCATCCGCGAAGTCATCGCCTTCCCCAAAACCCAGAACGCCTCCTGCCTCATGACAGACGCACCCGCCGCAGCAGAGGATAAGCAACTGGAAGAATTGTCGATAGCGTTGGCGTTGAAGGAAGAGTAAACCCACAGGGACTTCAAACTCCCCTCCGGGACTCCCCCTGTCACCTTCGGTGACATCCCCCTCCCGGAGGGAGATTGACATAATCTCAACCTTCCTCCGGGAGGAAGGTGGCAGCGAAGCTGACGGAAGGAGTCCCGGAGGGGGAGTCACAGAGGGGACATTTGTTGATACACTACAAAAATCACACAACTGAATTGACACACTCGATTGAATACGGTTAAATATCAGTAGAGGCTGGAGGGGATTTGATGAACAAGCTTGGAATTGTGACAGCTACACATAATAATACCGCTGTTGTTCGCCTGGTAAGGCATTCCGCCTGCAGTGAATGCGGAGGCTGTAATCATGGGGGCGGCGATGCGGAGTCCAAGGAGATGCTTGTGGAAGCCCTGAACGAAGCCGGTGCTGTTGTGGGTGATCAGGTCCAGGTGGATCTGGAATCGGTCCAGGTTGTACGGGCTGCCTTCATATTCTATGCAATCCCGCTTATCGCATTACTTGTGGGCGTATTTGCAGGCAAAGCCATTCTGGACAGCCTTGGATACACCGCCAATTCGGACCTGGGAGCTGCAATCTCCGGCACACTGCTGATGATCGCGGCTTTTGCGGGAATAAGAATGAACGAAGACCGCCTGCAGAAAAGCGGTCGCTATCTGTCAAGGGTAGTGGAAATATGTAAAAAGGGTCAGGAGAATTAAAAATTGAAGGGGGAAATACGCCATGAATTACGATTTTCTGAAAGTAACCGATCCAGAAGTCTTCAACTGCCTTGAAAATGAACAGGAACGACAAACCAATGGCCTTGAGCTGATTGCATCTGAAAACTTTGTTTCCAGAGCAGTCATGGAAACCATGGGCAGTGTGCTGACGAACAAGTATGCCGAAGGCTATCCTGGAAAGCGTTACTACGGCGGCTGTGAGTTTGCTGATGTCGTTGAAAACCTGGCTATTGACCGTCTTAAGCAGCTGTTCAACGCAGACCACGCCAATGTTCAGCCTCACTCAGGCGCAAATGCGAACATGGGCGTATACTTCGCAATGCTGAAGCCTGGAGATACCGTTCTCGGGATGCGGCTTTCACACGGTGGTCACCTGACACACGGAAGCCCGGTCAACATTTCCGGAACTTACTTCAACTTTGTGGATTATGGCGTGAACGAAGAGACTGAGATGATCGATTACGATGTCGTCCGCGCACGTGCGCTGGAATGCATGCCTAAGATGATCGTTGCCGGAGCCAGCGCTTATCCCCGCAAAATAGATTTCAAACGGTTCCGTGAGATTGCAGACGAAGTAGGGGCTCTCCTGATGGTCGATATGGCTCATATCGCTGGTCTGGTTGCCGCTGGCCTGCATCAGAACCCATGTGACCATGCCCAATTTGTAACGACAACCACTCACAAGACACTCCGCGGTCCACGGGGCGGCGCCATCCTGTGTAAAGCGGAATACGCAAAGGCAATCGACAAGGCAATGTTCCCCGGCACACATGGGGGTCCGCTGATGCATGTGATCGCTTCAAAAGCCGTATGCTTCAAGGAAGCGCAGCAGCCGGAATTCAAGGTCTATCAGCAACAGGTTATCAAGAATGCTGTTACACTTGCTGAAACGCTTACAAACAGAGGCTTCAGACTGGTAAGCGGTGGAACGGACAATCATATGATGCTGCTGGATCTCACAAATAAGGATCTGACCGGTAAAGCTGCCGAGCAGATGCTGGGCGATGTGGATATCACAGTGAACAAGAACACAGTTCCAAAAGAAACGAAGAGTCCCTTCGTTACCAGCGGAGTAAGGATCGGCACACCCGCGCTTACAACCCGGGGCATGGTGGAAAGTGACATGGTCATCGTCGGTAATCTGATTGCAGATACACTGGAACAGAAGGAATCAGTGGAAACAATCAAAGGACGTGTCAAAGAAATCTGTGCAAAATTCCCGCTTTATTAAGAGATTCCAAAACGGGCATCACGGTCTGTAGGACCTGATGCCCGTTTTTTTTGATTTTAGAGGATTTTTGTGGGAATAAGGCGAATAAACGGGTATTGTGATAGTGACATAATTAGGGGTCTTCATATATGACGTGTAAATCACTTAAGAAACAACGCCGAAGAAATTCGCAAAAAGAAAAGAACAGAACCTATATGGAATCCCTTGAAAAAGCCAATAAGGCATTGAGCCAAGCCAATGAAATATTGGAGCTCAGTCCTGTCGTCATATTCGAATGGCCTATTCCGCCTCATATGCCTGCAACCTACGTATCGAAGAATATCAGCCGGTTCGGGTATGCCGATACGGAGCTGTTGACCGGAAAAGTCGATTTTTATGATCTTATTTACCCTGAAGATCTGGAGCGGGTCCGCCGTACCGTGCAAAAGGCACGGGAGAACCATCAGAATCGCTATACGTACATGTACAGGATACTGACGAAGCAGGGTGAAATCCGCTGGGTGGAGGACTGTACGACACTGATTCGGGATGAATCGGGAGCACTGGTTTCTGAGAAAGGAATCCTGCGCGATGTGACCGCGGAAGTTATCCTGAACGATAGGATGTCGGAGAGTGAGGTCCGATTCAGAGAACTCTTTGAAAATGCCTGCGCAATGATTTTCACATATGATTTCAATGGCAGATTCACATCGGCCAATCGCTGCTGCCTGAATCTCCTTGGTCTCGAATGGAATGAACTCTGTGAAAAGACACTCTATGATTTCCTGGATACCGAACAAACCATGGTTGATCTGCAGGACCTTCTGTATCTTGATACCTATCTCAATGATCCGGTTGAATTGAAAGTAACCACCGGCGAGGGCATCACCCATGTGATAGAGACCAGGAACAGTCTCCTGTACAGGGACGATGTCCCCTGCGAGATACAGACTGTCGCACATGATATCACCGATCATAAGACTGCAGAGGCTCAGATAGAGTATCTGACCTATAAAGACAGGCTTACCGGCCTTTATAACCGTCTCTATTTCGATATGACCATGCAGGATCTGGAATTGAGACGATTTCAGCCGATAACCATCATCATTGGTGATATGAACGGGCTCAAGCTGGCAAACGATGCCTTCGGCCACAGTGTCGGGGATGAGCTGCTGGTTCTGACTAGTTCGATACTTGAGGATTCGGTTTCCGATCTCAATGCCATCGTATCCAGACTCAGCGGAGACGAGTTTGCAATCCTCCTCCTGGGAATCGGGAAAGTGGGAGCGGACATGGTCTGCGAACGGATCAGGAAAAGCTGTGAGGAAGTGACCATGCCCAGGATGAAACCCAGCATCGCTCTGGGATTCGCCTCATGGAACTCCAGTATGACCTTATTGGAAGAAACCATGCGTGAAGCTGAAGATAATATGTACCACAACAAGCTCAATGAAAGCAAAAGCATCCGAAGCGCCATCATTCACTCACTGCAGGCATCTCTCGAAGAAAAGACCACCGAAACCCGTTCCCATGCAGAACGGCTCAGGACCTTGGGCTTGAGACTTGGAAAGCGGATCGGGCTGGGTGCCAATGATATGGATGAACTGGCCTTGGCGGCAGTGATGCACGATATCGGAAAAATCGGCATTCCGGATAATGTTCTGATGAAACGGGGGCCCCTTGAAGATGATGAGTGGCAGATCATGAGAAAGCATCCTGAAATCGGCTATCATATCATTCTTTCATCACCCAGCATGTCGAAGGTTGCCGAATTCATACTTGCCCACCATGAGCGCTGGGATGGGAAAGGATATCCAAGGGGGCTTCAAAGGGAAAATATCCCATTGATCTCGCGGATCATATCCGTTGTCGATTCCTATGACGTCATGACAAGCGACCGACCCTATAAAACCGCAATAACTCCGGAAATGGCGCTAAAAGAGATAGAACGCTGTTCCGGCAGTCAGTTCGATCCATTTGTCGCAGCGGCTTTCATCAAAATGGTCAGATTCGAAGAGGTCGAAGCAGAGAATAATTATGCAGTCCTGGTGGAATAGCTTAAGAATTCTGAAATGGCCCTATGAACACAAAGAGTCAGGAGCGATTTACGATGAAAAACCGATTATTGATCCATGCGATGCAAAATATTTTGCATTCGATAGAAGAAGGCGTTCATATCATTGACAGCGAAGGCAGAAGTCTTTTTTACAATGAAGCAATGGAACACATTGAAGGACTTGTTGCAGAAGAGGTGCTCGGCAAACATCTGCTGGAGGTTTTCCCAAACTGGGATCCCTCCAACAGCACTTTGCTGACAGTCTTGAAAACCGGTCGTACCATCGAGCAGCAGAAACAATCCTATCTGAATCTCAAGGGGAAACGGATTTCAACTGTCAATACCACATTCCCGATCTTTCAAGGGATAAAAATCATCGGAGCAGTTGAAATCGCAACGAACTTCACGGATGTGAGCAACCTTTCCGAACAGATCATGGACCTGCAGCAAAAGCTGATCGATCCTCGCAAGTCCCAGGAAACAAAACCGCGGAAATACACCTTCGATATGCTGATAGGCAGACATCCTTTATACACAAATGCCATCCGTATCGCCAGAAAAGCGGCAGAGACAGATTCAAGCATCCTGATTGAAGGGGAGACAGGCACAGGTAAGGAGCTATTCGCTCAAAGCATCCATAATGAATGTCCGAGAAAAGACAATCCCTTCATTGCCATCAACTGCGCAGCAATGCCGGACACCCTTCTCGAAAGTATACTTTTCGGCACATCAAAGGGCAGCTTCACCGGTGCCCTCGACAGGCCCGGCCTGTTCGAACAGGCTCATGGGGGAACGCTTTTCCTTGATGAGATCAATTCCATGAGTCTTCCCCTGCAGGCGAAAATCCTCAGGGTACTGCAGGAAAACTATGTACGCAGGGTAGGTGGCCTGAAGGATCTGATGGTTGATGTAAGGATCATCGCCGCCAGCAACGAACCCCTACAGGATATGATGAAAGCCGGTTCCTTCCGTAAAGACCTCTTTTACAGGCTTAACGTGATCAACATCAAGATTCCGCCCCTCAGGGAACGGAAAGAGGATATCCCGCTCCTGACCGAATTCTTCATCCGGCATTTCAATGAAAAGCTCGGCAAGGATGTCTGGATGCTTTCTCTCGAGCTGCAGGAGGCATTCAGGAATTTCAACTGGGTCGGCAATATCCGTGAGCTGCAGAACGTCATTGAAAGCGCCATGAACATGATTAGCGATGAGCATGTAGTGGGCAAGGAGCATCTGCCCCCCCATGTGGACCTTCAGCAAAACAGGATGGTACAGAGCGATTCGCAGTCTGTGAGAACGGAATTCTCTGGGAATCTTCCCAAGTATCTCGATGAGATGGAACGGACCCTGTTAATGGAAATCCTCGAAAAGTCTGGTTCCAATATCACTCAAGCTGCAAAAACATTGGGGATTTCCAGACAAAACCTTCAATACAAGATAAAGCGGCTTAATCTGACAGACTAAAGCAAAATATTTTGCTCAAACGCAAGATATTTTGCGTGCGACATTTGACTCTGGTGCAATTCATGGGAAGCGTTTGCACAACAATGCATGGTTATACACTAAAACCCCGATTAAAGGTATATATATACACTTTAATCGGGGTTTTCACGATTTTTGCGTAAAATTTTCTAAAAAACGGTTTGGCACGGTCCTTGCATAATAATAGTCACGTAAACTAAAATCCTCGGAGGTGCTTTCATGAAAGACAATGTAAAAGTAGCAATTTGGGGCTTCGGCGCCATGGGCAGCGGGATGGCAAAGATGCTTCTTAAGAAGAAGGGTATTGAAATCGTTGGCGTATGCGACATGCATCCGGACCGCGTCGGCAAAGACATTCATGAAGTATTAGGTGTTGAACGTAAAGAACATAAGCCAGTGATCATCAATGCGAACATTGAAGAAGTACTTACAGAAAAATGCTGTGACGTTGTCCTGTGTGCGACGGATTCCTATACGAAAGAAGCATTCCCAAGACTGAAATTCTGTCTTGAAAAGAAAGTGAACGTTATTTCCACTGCAGAAGAAATGTCCTTCCCTAAAGCGCAAAACCCTGAGCTTGCTGCAGAGCTGGACAGAATCGCTAAAGAGAACGGCGTATCCATCCTTGGCACCGGCATCAACCCAGGCCACATCATGGACCTGCTGGTAATCGTCATGACAGGCTGCATGGTGGATGTTGAGCATATCGAAGCAAAACGCGTCAACAGCCTTTCCCCATTCGGCCCGACCGTTATGCACGAGCAAGGCGTTGGCTTCACAGTTGAGAATTTCATGAAGGGCGTTGAAGACGGCACCATGGCCGGCCACGTTGGCTTCCATGAATCCGTAGGCATGATCGGCGAAGCCCTTGGCTGGAAAGTTGAAAAATTCGAACAGCAGATGAAACCCATCGTTACGGATATCGATCGTAAATCCCCATACGGCTTTGCTAAGGCTGGCGACGTTGCCGGCGTGAACATGACCGGTCAAGGTTATGTCGACGGCGAAGTGAAGATCGATATGATCCACCCACAGCAAATCGAGCCTGAAATGGTAGGCGTCAGCACTGGCGACTACGTGACCATCAAAGGAACTCCTCCCATCCACCTGGCCAACACGCCAGAGGTTGAAGGCGGCCTTGGCACCATCGCAATGTGCGTCAACATGATTCCTCAGGTAATCAACGCAACTCCCGGTCTGAAAACAATGATCGACCTGCCAGTTCCCCACGCAATCATGGGCGACTTCCGCGATCAAATCAAATAATTAGGCGGTGACAAAGATGAAAGCCAAAAAAGGTGAATGGGTTCTGATCCACAACATCATTTTGGCTCCGTCTG
>CAZEHS010000023.1:0-33475 GCA_964511875.1 uncultured Peptostreptococcaceae bacterium | reverse complement strand
TAGGATCTGGCGTTTTACGACGTGGAGGTTCGAGTCCTCTTGCTCGCACCAGAGTGAAATGAACGCTTCCGGGATTACCTGGGGGCGTTTATTTTATGCATTTTTGGGGTTTTGGGGTGATTTTGGGGTGGGCGATAAAAAGCAGCCCTCGTTACAGCGAGTAATAGAACGCAAAAGGCAGGGAAAATCCTTTCGGATACCCTGCCTTTTTTTATTTGCCCTTCTCTGCCAGGAGCATCGTTTCCAGAGCGGGGGATGCGCCGTCTTTGTTGCGCTCGATGGCGTGAGCATAAATGTTCGCGGTGGTTGATTTCAAGGAGTGACCTGCAAGGGCGCCCACTGTGATCAGGTCGAAGCCGTTATCCAGCATGTTGGTGATGGCGGTATGGCGGAGCCCATGAAAAGGGAGCGGAGGAAGACCGTTTGCTTTGAGCAGCCGGTGAAACCATCCGGTTATCAGGTACGGCCTGATGGGGTTGCCCTGGGCATCCTGAAAGAGCAGATCCTCACTGTTGAACCGGTCGCCAACCTCAATGGACCTGCCTGCTGCCATATCCTGCATTTCAGCGTATTGGGTGATGAGAGCCAGGGTGTATATGCCCAGTTTAACCGTTCTGCGCGATTTTGGTGTCTTGGGGGCCTCTATTACAAAGCCGGTTGCTTTCTCCCAGTGGATAGCCTGGGTAACGGTGAGGGTACGCTTCTGAAGGTTGATGTCGCACCGGCGAAGGCCAAGCACTTCGGAGCGGCGCAGGGCCGTGAACAGCGACAGGGTTACACCTAACCGGTTGCATCCACTTAGCCGGCGTGTTATCAAGGACGGTCAGGAGCTTGCCAGCCCCTTCGGCCTCGTAGAATCCCGCCTCCGGAGGCGTGTATTCCGGAGTCTTGACTGCAGCGCACGGATTTACGGTGAGCACGTTCCAGTAAATGGCGGTGGTGCACATGGAACTGAGGATCTGATAGCAGAATTTCAGCGTTCGGGCCCCAACGCCCTCCTCTTTAAGCTTGACCAGAAACTTGATGATGTCGACCGAGCGCAGGCTTCTGATTTTGATGGCCCCCAGGTTGGGCAGGATATACTTATTGAGCTTGCGCTTGTATTCCTGTTGGGTGCTGCTTGCCAGATCCGTTTTCACGTGATGCGTGAACCACTCCTGAGCAAAGGTATGGACGGTGGCCCCCATCATGGCGGATGCGTGTTTTCCGGCGTCAACTTCGACCTCGTATTCCCTAGCAAGTTTCTTGATTTCCTTGTCAGGAAATTCGCCTTTTATGAACTTGCGGTGTTTGACTGTTTGTCCGTTCTCCAAACGCTCAACAGTAATCCGGTAGCCTTTGCCGCGTTTTTCGATGTATGCCATGTGGAAACCCTCCTTCCGGGTAAGAAAAAGCCGCACAAGGCGGCATTTGTAGGAGAATCATTATGAAAGCGCATGCTGGGGAGTAGCGGTTACTTGCCTGATGTAATCGTCATAGCCGATCGGCGTGCCGCCCGTTGAAGTGATGATACGCTTTACTGCTTCTTTTGTAGCAGGATCAGGATTACCATGCTCCAGTAAAACAATGGTGACTGAGTATCGTTCTTTCAACTCCCCACACATAAAGGCAAAGGCTCTTGCGTGGTGAATAGCGGTCCTTTGATCTAGGCGTAAAAATTTGATGCATTCTTTCTCGTTAACCACAATATCAAAATTCATGCCGTCATTATAAGGGCCCGTGATTGGAGAAGAAGAGATGTTAAAATTTTTGTCTTTAATGATCCGTCTGACAATGTGCTTTTCGTCTTCTTGCGTCAGACGCTCACTCTGTTTTAAATCGAATCGCAAATATAACTTTTTCAGGTGTTCAACGGCATCCAAGAATAAAATATCATCAGAACCCGGATCATATTCTCGGACTGAATCAAAGCGTAGCTCGTTCGTATAATACCGGGTGTAACTGGGGATATCAACCCACTGACGTGCAGAGCCCATGGTAGACGTTACTTCATTCTTAATCCCGGAAAGGATGATTTTAAACATTTCAATATCAATCTCATCGTCAAAAGCTTCGATGCGTGACCATTTTTTAACGTGTTCAAAGGTCCGCTGGTTTGTCAAAGGGTTGTGAGCAATGATACCGATGTTTATCCGTTCATTTGCGACAACAGATGGACAATAAGAAAGAATCGAAAATTGAATTTTACTGGCCAATGTTGTTCACCTCACTTTTGTATGCCATAATGCAACGGCCAATTTCCTGAATATTGCTTAACCTAAAACAAAGGTACTCCAGCAGCGCGTTAAGTTCTTCGGCTGAAGCTTCCCATTCGGGGGGTACTCCTTTTAGTATATCGGTAAAAAATGATTCGGACAATACTTGTGAAAACATTTCGCACGTTCCGAATACTGCAGTTTCTTGCAGTGTATAGGATTCTAAAAGTAATGAGTATGTGGCGCTGTTGCGGGTGATTACTTCGTTTCCAAAATACTCGCGGTCATCAATCGCACGGCGAAGACACGACACATCCCAGATTGTTTGGCTTGGGAATACGTGAGAGTGGTCGATAACATGCATTGTTCTGGAGCTTTTGGCATACCTAAAAATTAGATTTCCGGGATTTCGGTCGGTGTTAACAATCAGATGATCAAGCACAATAATTTTAGCCAATTCATCTCGGTTGTCCATTTTTAAAAAAAGTCTTGGGCTTGAGTTTGGAACGGACTTTGAAATGAAAGTCGAATAGAACCCAGGGCCATAGTGGGTCATCGGGCTGCGATAGAACACCTCTGCAGCATTTGGCGGTATTTCTGTATGCGCATCAAATGTGCATATGCCGCATGGCGGCATTGTTATGCCTACAGCTGTCGCAATGTTATATGCAACCCACTCGTTGATAAGTACTCTGTTTCCCTGACAATTGTTAAGATATTTCACAACCGCCAAGGCGTTATTGCTCATTAGACATTGGAGGGGGCCCGTTACTCCGTTATCAATTTTGTGGAAAACTTGTTTTACATGCAGATCTTCCAGTGAAATCACTCCTTATCAATGCCATGAGGGGTACTTCCTTTAATCGACTGCTTCTTGTGCCGCCTCGATCGTTCGCCTTCTGTTCTTGTATCTTGCAATGTTTATTGTGATACCAAAATTCTTCCCGTTCTCGCCGCCGTAAATGCTTTCAATGTTTGCAAGCGTTGTTGCACCTTCGTCTAATCTCTGGGCAATATCCTCCAGATAGGGCAGCGATTCAGGAACCCAACCCAAGGGCTCGTTATCCAATGTCATCACGGCAACCGCATAGGGGTATCCTTTGACTTCTTTCCTTGCCAATTTAATTTCGGTATCGGAATCATACTGTATAGATTCTAAAATGTCTTGTGGATTAGTACCTTCAAAACTCCGCGTAACGCCAGTCAATTTGACATTCGTAAGTATTTTTAAGCGCTTCAATCCGTTAGAATCATATTCTGGAAACGCATCTTCGGCAGCAATTTCTGCCTCCGCTTCCTCGCATCCGATAAAAGTGCCGCTCGTCAATTGTTCCGCGATTTTGTTAGAAAGTCGATTATCTTTTGGTGCAGCATCATCCAGTACCGGCGCTTGTTTTTCGGTTACCATTGCTTTAATAGGTGTTTTCACTTTTTTATTCGTATGTATATGCTTCTTGTTAATCTGAATCAATTTGAATAACCCATAAGCGATGCCAAACGAAAACGCTGAAATGAACAGGCTGATCATAACATCGCCTTGAAATGCCCCGATTAACCCTACGATTCCAAGAGGGAGAAAAAAGATAAAGCCGATCCACAATACTAAAGCAATAATTCTCCTCATAACAATACGCCTCCTTGTCAGTAGCAGTCATCTGTTGAACACTATCAATACCACCGCTCCACCTTAATAACCTTGCCAACTATGTAGTGCTCTTCACTTTCCATAATAACTCTGGGCGGATGATCAGGGTTTACGGAATAGAGAATGAGCCCTTTTTCTGTTTTTTGGATGCGCTTAACCATGCCTTCTTCGCCGTTGACGATTACAACGGCTATATCATTATCGTCCACATCCTCATCAGGAGATACCAGGACGATATCACCAGGCACGATCTGGGGGGCCATGGATTCGCCTTTAACACGCAGAAAAAAATAAGGCTTCGTGGTGGATAGCCCTGATTTTGCTGTGAGGTTGTAGCCGAGATGTTCTTCGTAGGCTATACCGCCTTGACCAGCTCTAACTGTGCCGATGATCGGGATCTTGATGAGTTCGCCAACTGGGATGATATCGAGGGTGGGCGGGGATTTGACAGATGAATCTTTTTCCCAACCCATAAGCCATCCGGGGGACACATTGAGAACCTTAGCTAATTTTTCTATTTTATCCAATCCAATATTTTGAATATCACCAGACTCGTAACGCAGAACTGTCGCTTTCGTTACTCCGATGAAATCCCCAACCTGCTGAAGTGTTAAATCTAAGGCTTTTCGCCTTTCTTTTACACGTTCGCTAATATTCATGGCCAAGCCCCCTTATAAATTTGATTATACCACCAAGTACCGAATATGAAACAAAAAGTTGAATATATGGATTTTAAGTATTGACGTACGCAACAAACGGTGTTAATGTGAAGTTGCGGATACGAAACATATGATTGAGAGGAGGTTGCACATTGATAAATGTGAATAAGATCAAAGGGCGGATGGTTGAGTTAGGGATTACTCAAGAAGACCTTGCAAACAAGCTAAGAATCAGTCGCTCACGTGTTAACGCCAAGTTGAATCGAGAGAATGGTGAAATTTTAAGCATATTTGAAGCTGAGGGAATTATCGAAGCTCTTAAAATCGAAGACCCACTAGAATATTTTTTTTGCAAAGAGGTTGCGGATAAGAAACAATTATAATTTACAAAATCGATGCAAAACGTAATACGAAATAGAGAGGCCGAAGAGACGGCATAAGGAGGAGCGGTATGGCAGTTAGTGAGCGCTACAGGGAAGGACTCAAAAACGAGCTTAGAGATTGCAACATTGATCCTGATCTGGGGTTAGGGAAAGAAATCATGAAGCAGTTTGAATTCAGTTTTCAACTACATGATCGAATTAAGGCGTTGGAGGATGAAGCGAGAAAAAACAAAACGGGCAACTGCTGTGAACAGTCGCCCGAGAATGTAATACCTGAGGAAACACTGGAATGGATGGAGCAAGTAGGGATCAAACCTTTTGATAAACCGCAGACATATTATTGCGGCTGTAATCATACGTATTCGACAGAATATCTAAGCTCTAAGCCTCTGGAAGAATTGAAGCTCAACCACGATACGACGTTAATCAGAAACGGAGAACCTGTTAATGACGAAGCCTCCATCAAGGCATAATGGAGCGAATTTTTACAAGGTAGTCCAAAACACTGTCAATACGGTCTTTGAAACGGCTTTCCATGTAAATTACAGAAGCATCAGTCAACCATAGATGTTGAACGACATCATCAGCGAAAAAGCAATCGACCATCTTCGCACGGCTTAATTCACAACAGGTTTCGTTAACATCTTCAGCACTGTGTTTGGGCATTAGTTTTGACTGAATTTCAGCATAGCCGCCGAACTTCTTTGCGTTTGATTTTGATAAACCATCTTTACGTCGCTCCAAATAGCTTTTGTAGAGCACGCAAATCAGTTCATCGGCGTCTTTGGTTAAATTAATTGGCATTTTATCACCCCCTTTTGCACCCAGAATATCACAGCGAAATGGAAGAAACAAGAAAGGAGAAGTCCATGAAACCGACAGAAATCATCCTACGACAAATGGATCACCTCAACGGCATCAAGACACTTGATCCAGAGCAGGCCTGCCGGATAGCGGAGACAATCTGTAAGCTGGCAGAACAGCTCCCGACTGCTAATGAAGAAACCCCCGTTGATATCCACGATGCCAGGCAAAACATTTCATTCAAGGAAGCCTGCCTATTCCTGAACATGGGAGCGGCCTCCTTAGAAAGAGAAATAGCAGCCGATCCTGAGTTTCCTATCTTTCAGCCAGGAGGCCCTAAAGGGATTCGTTATTTCACAACAGCAGGGCTGGCAGAATGGAAAGCCAGGAAAGTGAAATCCGGACGGAAGAAAAGAACAGAAACGATTATACGCGGGAAAGTGTTGCAGGTTGATTAAGGAGGGCTGACCATGTATAAAACCATTTTCTTATATATAGATAAAGAAGGTTTGTCGGAAATCGAAACTCGCATATCGGGTGACAAAAGCGGCGTATATGCAGTTGTGCAGTTTGACCCGGATACGCAGATGCAAATAAAGGCCGATGCCCTGCGGGGATTTATCGAAAAACTGAAAGCCGCCGAAGCAGAAATAAACGGCAAGGCTCAGGAATGCATCGAGGATATCCGGTTACAACGGCATGTATCCGTATTATCAGATGAATCCATCCGACGCCTTCGCCAAAACGGTACCGCGTTATGAGAGCCGCGATTACGTTCGGGATCATGTATCTGTTGGCGTGGTTTATCATGCTGGCGTGGCTCGGCTGCTGGATGAGGGGGGTGACTGGATGAAGCCGAAATTTCGGAACATCGTACATAGCAACTTTACGATCAAAGAGGAAGCAAAGCAGTGCGCGACAAGGGCGCAGATAGCCTTAGAGGGATTAATACACGGATACTCTGACCAGCTCATGGCAAGCGAGATTGAGAAGGCCAGGGCAAGCAGGAACACGATGATTGGGATTGTTAAGCGATTGAAAGGCGGTGTGAGATGAGCATCCTATGGAGACCAATGACCCCGGCTGAACGGCGGGACTGCAGGCAGAGGGACGAGATCACGATGTTACTGGCTCTGGTGATTGCACTGACTCTTATCATCGGCTGGCAGGCCTGGCTAAGGTCTGAGGACACACTGATGATTCAGGCCCAGGACGAATTAATTAATTACCAGTCGGAGCAAATCTCAGATCATCAAGACATCGTTACAGCTTTAGAGGATCAGATAGCAATTTTGCAATTGGAACTGGCTCTCAGCAAAGGCAATAACAAAGCGGTCGTAAGTGCTTATACCCATACTGGAGATCCTACCGCTTCAGGCGTATGGCCGGAGGTTGGCAGGACGGTAGCAGGGCCTACATGGGTACCGTTTGGCACAGTGGTGGAGATAGATGGGGTAGGCGAGAGGATTGTTGAGGACAGGACGCATTCAAGGTTTAACGGCAGATATGACGTGTTTATGGAGACGGCTGCCGAGTGCGATGAGTGGGGGATTCCGGTGATGGAGGTGACGGTCCGATGAAAAGCGTTTGGAAAGTATCATCCAATTGGGTCGGAGACAGAAAAGTATTTGCTGTCTACCGGCTCAGGGACATAAACACCGTCGATCATTCCGGTAACCGGGAACTTTACGGCGATTACATAGACAGCAAAGAAGATGCGTTGACCATTGCAAACGAGCTGAACGCGGCGGGGGGCTCGGCTTGATAGGAGGAACACATGGTAGTAGTTATTGATGCAACCCCTAAGGAGATTGAAGCGTTAAAAACCGCAATATCAGAGTCAGCGCAGGACCGCAGGTTAATCATTTCTACCTTTGCATCTTGCGGAGATAAACGAACGGATGAAATCAGAGATAGGTATTTTCCGCATGTGCAGTCAAGCGAAAGCCTGCTCGAAAAGATTAATAGCGGCGGCGTAGTGCTGGTTGAAGAACAAATGTCATTTTTTACAAGGGGAATACATATGATCGCGGTATTTAAAATCGAAGAACAGCGCATTGAGTTGGGCGGGGAAGAGTTTGAGGTGTTTATTAATCAATTGGAGTCTGAGAAGCACATAGCAGCTGATGAGGTTACATATGATAGCGCATTTTCAATGGCAGATTTACAGCTGACAGAGTTTGCGAGAGTGAAAGTGATTGAAGCAACGACCGGTGAATGGTGCGCGATAGGATTTGAATACCGGACCGGGATCCTCTGGGTGGAATCGGAATGGACTGAAGCGTTTACGGCACTACTGAAAGTGATCCTGCCGGTGGCGGTTATGGATCCGGATGAGAGGACGGGTGTGGCGTGATGAAAAATACATTAGGTGACCTGAACAATCATCTGTTTATGCAGATGGAACGATTGAATGATGAAGAATTAAAAGGCGAAAAACTGGTTGAAGAAATCCAAAGGGCAAGAACAATAAACGCTGTAGCAGCTCAGATCATTTCAAACGGCAGCCTGGTGCTCTCGGCGCAGAGGTTGATGGACGATCGGCTCAATGCTGATTTGAGTCTTCCGAAGATGCTGGAGGGATAGGATGGATCACAGATACAGGTATTCATCGGAGCAGGCTGAGTTTATCAGAAATAATGTGACCGGACTTTCAAACAATGACTTGACCGACGCCTTTAACAACGCATTCGGGATGAACGTTTCAGTCGACAAGATCAAAGCATACAAGAAGAATAACAAACTCACAAGCGGACTGGATGGCCGATTTTTCAAAGGGCAAGTATCCCACAATAAAGGGAAGAAAACCGGCGGCGGCCCGAAAGAAACGCTCTTCAAGAAAGGGCAGATACCAGCTAATTACATGCTCGTTGGGACAGAAAGGGTTAACAGTGATGGTTATATCGATATCAAGATTGCTGATCCGAACATCTGGAGAGCAAAACATAAACTGGTGTGGGAAGAACACAACGGACCTGTGCCGGCCGGAAGTGTAATCATTTTCGGCGACGGAAACAAGCTGAATCCAGACATCGGCAACCTGATCATGGTGACAAGGGCTCAGTTGGCGATACTTAACCGAAGGGGATTAATACAGTCCGATGCGGATCTGACCAGGACAGGGATTATCATCGCTGACATTATCAAGAAAGCGTACTCATTACAGAAGAAAGCAAGGTGACGACCCCATGAGTAACCCGTGCAAAGACTGCCACCTTAAATCAGCATCATGTAAAGGACATTGCAAGGCATGGCAGCGGTATTATCTGCAAAAAGAAAAGAGCCCCAAATAGAGGGCCCAAAAGAAAAATCTCATTCTCATTATAACACAGGAGGAACATATGAAGATCGTACTTACAGTTCCGGATGTAGATCCGGCACAAGCAGGCGAATTGATGGATAAAATCAACGAGGCGATGTTCTGCGAATTTGAGTGGAAACCCGGAGAAGAGTACGAGGTCGGGGTGGTGGAATGACGAACCCAAATTACCGCACTACAATTTATCGCTCCCCTCTGTAAAGAGGTTGCAAGGATTGAGGGCACATACACTGCCCAATAGGAGGTCCAACCGGAGAAATCCGATCCGCCGAGGGTGCATCAGCAGAGCTTAAAATTCATTTCTATAGCGCCGGGGAGTTTTAGGACAGGCCCCAGGTATGGGAAGCCCAATGAATTACCTACTTCATTCGTGTAAATGACGATGGAGTAGGTGGAGTGAATGAAATATGTGGTCTGTTACAGCGGAGGCCATTCTTCTGCCCTAGTGGCCATCGAGGCTGCCCGCAGATACGGAAAAGAAAATGTAATCCTTTTGAACCATGACATCTGCCTGAAAGCAGAAGATGCGGATATAAAGCGTTTCAAAAGTGAAGTAGCTGAATATTTAGGACTTAAGATCACCCCCGCTAATATGCCGGGGTGGGAAGTTATGGACCAATTTGACGTATGCGAGAAAGCTGGGGCCTTCCATGTCGGAAATCATCAAGCCCTATGCACGCACCGAATGAAAACAGAGCCGTTTGATAAATGGCTGGCCGAGAATTACCCGGCGCCTAGCGATGAAATCACAATCCTGTACGGATTCGACCTATCAGAGCCGGGGAGAATACAGCGTAGAGCTCAGATCCTAATGGCCAGAGGATACAAAACAGATTTCCCATTGGCATATTGGGATAGGACCATCCAGAATACCGAGGAAATTGGGATCAAGCGCCCGGCAACATATGCAACCTATAAGCATGCAAATTGCAAAGGCTGCCTGAAGGCCGGGAAGCAGCACTGGTATACAGTGTATTGTCTGGATTTAGCGGTATGGGATCGTGCAAAGCTTGCCGAGGAGAACATAGGTTACAGCATTATAAACGGGATCTACCTGCAGGATATAGGACCTGAATTCGAGGCCATGAAGCTTGCCGGTGTGATGCCAACAGAGAATATAAAGTCCGGCAGGTTTTGGACAAAGGCAAAATCAAAGGTTGCACAATACGACTGGTTCGATGACTTGCCGTGTAACTGCACAGAATGATTGAAAGGGGCTTCAAAAGATGAACCTAACCCCGATGGAATGGAAATCACCTCAGATATGCGGGGACTGCAGAGAAATGGCATCAGAGGGATGGCAGGAACTGAAATACTCAGCAGGAGGCCCGTACATAGAAAAGCGGTGCAATCCCTGCGCGAACAGACACTATGGGGAAACCGAGCTTGATCAGCTCGTAAAACCCACCACAAAAAGGACAGCCGGCCGCAAGGCGACGGATCAAACAGTGATCGGCAACATATATGAGAATCCTGAACTTCTACAGGACGGGAGGAACCAATGAACCTCAGAAACATCGAAAGCATCCGCATCCTAAAAGCATCGGTTCATATCCTGGACAAACGCCTGGAAGAACCCATGCTGGCCCAGGGCGAAACACCCCTGACTGAAGACATCACCCGGTATCTCATACAGCACATATTGAAATCATCCCGCAGCGCAAATGCAGAGGCTGCTGTATTCAAAGGCGATGGAGCGGTTAAGCATCTCACTGGAACGATCTTCATAGATCCAGAAAGCTTCATTGATGCATCAAAGGACATGGCAAAGCGACTTTTCGCCGTAATGCGGCCCATTGAAACCGTGGCATCATGTGATCTGGTAACAGTGCTGTTCCAGACTGGAGACATCCCATGTATCGCCATACTCAAACTGGACCATCAACAAGCCTTTCAGCACAGTATCGAGTATGAAAATGAAGCGTTCGAAGTAAAGCTCTCAGCCGTAGAAAACACCCTGCCACAAACCAACAACCAACTGACCGCCTGTGCCCTCATCAACGCACCGGACCTGGTGACCGAAACCGGGCTGCTGATCATCGAGCGCGATGGACAGGACGGTGGACCACGCTGGTTCCTTCACAAGTACCTAGGAGCGGAATGGCAGCCGGACCGGATGGAACTGACCCGGATGTTTAAAGACATACCGGAGAAGTTCGCCAGGCGACACCTGAAAACCGATTTTGGAGGAGCCGAAGCCCTAAGGTCTTGCCTATACGAGGAACTGCTAGGATCTGCAGCAGTAGACCCGAAAAGTTTTGCAGAAGAGGCCCTGGATGACATCGACGCCAGAGACAAACTATTGTCAGCATTACAAATGGCCGGACTGCAGGTTAACGAAAAACTGGAGATAGATCGGTCCTGGGTAAACGACAAAATGAAGAACCGCACCATCAAAACAGACACCGGCTTCACCCTGAGGGCAGAGCACGAATTTTTTGATGATACGGCCCGGTTTGAAGTACGGCGTAACCTCGACGGCAGCATTGACTACATTATAAAGAGCGTCCGCAGTGTAGGCGAAAAATAACCCACAGAAAGGCTCTTTAATGGAAGAGAAAAAACAGCGCCTTGCATAACCACCGAAAGTAGCAAGGCGCTGAACGCTGAATAACCCCATGAGACCCACCCCTTTTCCAAGCTTGTAATGGGTATTAACATTCCCGCGATACAATCCCAGGGAACAAAAATACTCCTGATCTGAAAAGAGAAAGGAGAATACCAAAAATTGAGAAGTTTCATTCGAGAGAAGAAAATATACTGCGGCAAGCAATATATGGAAGTGGACATATACCCCTACACCAAAGATCAGCAGGAAGTGAACAGGCGGGGGAAAAGAGCACGTAAGCAAAAAGAGTCAGCTCCCAAGCAGAAGAATCTGAATGACAAAAATGCCAGGCGATATCTAACCCAGTTAGCCAACACCAACTTTACCGAGAGTGATCATCACATCACCATTACATACAAAGACAAATTCCTGCCGGCCACCATCGAGGAGGCAGAAAAAGAGGCAGCCAATTTTCTAAGGCGGATCAGCTACCGCAGGAAGAAAGAAAATCTGCCAGCGCAGAAATACATAATGGTCACCGAGTACATCACCGAAAAAGAATCCGAAAAGCCCGTCCGGATCCACCATCACATATTCATGAGCGGCGGCCTGGACAGAAACACCATAGAGGACCTATGGAGCAAGCGCCGGCAGAAAGGAGAAAAGAAAGGGGAGCGGATTGGATACGTGAATGCCGACTCCCTTCAGCCGGATGAAAACGGACTGGCCGCCCTATGTGCCTACCTGACCAAGAATCCGAGAGGGAAAAAGCGCTGGAGCTCATCGCAGAATCTTGAAAAGCCAATGAGCAGCACCAATGATTCAAAATACAGCCGGAGGGCCATAGAAAAACTGGCCAAGAATCCACCGGAGCTTACATATTGGGAAACCAAATACCCAGGCTACACCCTATCGACAGACTACGGCATATCGACCCAGTACAACGATGTTACCGGCTGGGCAATCTACCTGAAGCTGAGGAAAAAGCCAAAATCACACCCCACGCGGGGAGAATGAAAGGAGCGGACCATGAAGCTATACATAGCAGGACCCATCACAGGCGTTGAGGATTACAAGGAGCGGTTTGCAGAGGCAGAGGAAGCACTGAAAGCCAAAGGTCACACCGTCATGAATCCGGCCATCCTGCCTGAAGGCTTCGAACATCACGAATATATGCACATCTGCCTGCCAATGGTGGAGGTATGCGACGCGGTTGTCTTACTTCCAGGGTGGACGGAAAGCAAAGGTGCCAGGGCTGAATTTGTACATGCGACAGGACAGGGCATGAGAAAGTATTTTGATGTGGAAGACGTGCATGAGGTGCAGCCATGAACCATGAGTTGAAAATCTGGCCAGAGTATTACGAAGTAGTCAGGAGCGGATTGAAGACCTTCGAAATCAGGAAGAACGATCGGGGCTTTCAGGTGGGGGATACCCTGCTACTCCGTGAGTATGACGCCAACTCGGAAGAATTCACCGGGCGAAGCATCACCCGCTCGATCACTTACATAGTCGAGGGGCCGCCGTTTATGGCTGAAGGGTGGGCCGTGTTGGGGATAGCCGGAAACAGGCAGCCAGTCGGGATCACGAACTTGCTAAAACGATCTGAGGAACCCATATGGGTAAGGGCAGAACGGATGATCGATGAAAATCAGGAGCGGAATAAGGAGTTTAGGCATGTTAGGTAAATGCTTTGTATGCAGTTCCTATCAAGAGATGGAGGAACACCACTGCATGGGCGGCCGGACCGGAAACCGGAAAACATCACGTAAATATCCGGAGCTGCAGTTTACTCTATGTCACGACTGCCACCGCGGGACCAATGGGGTGCACGGAAAGAACGGGGCGACCCTGACACTGAAGCTGAAGCGGATAGGACAGACAAGGTTTGTGGCCAAGCATGGCATGGATGAGTGGATGCGGATATTTGGGAGGAATTATTTATGATGGACGTTGAACGCTATTTGGCAGGAGCCAAGTGCTGCGTAGAAATTGAAGGACAATGTGATCAGTGCCCAATCCAAGACGAATGTCATTGTGAGCTTTGGCCAAGAGCATTCATCAAGGCGGTAGAGCAATGCAAAGGCGAGCTTGTGATGCCAAATGTAAAACAAGCAATCCCTATGCAGTGTGACCCTACAAGTCAATGCCCGTGTTCACAGCCATGCGAACCTATCAAACCTGAGCCGATGGTGAGCGTTAAGGCAATTGTGGAGGCGTGGGAATACTACGGATACGAATGCGATACCGACGAAGAGAGAGTAAGTTATTTTGACAAATGGCTAAATAAACAGGAGGCAGCCAATGAAACCATGGATACAGCCCAAACGTCCAGGCGAATGCGCGGACACGGCGCGGATCGGTAAAGCGGCCAAGGTAAGGCCTGAGAATATTAAGATCAAAGTGGAGGTGAGGAAGGATGAGACGGTTCATTCGCAAAGAAGTACAGGTATTTGATGTAGTGCAGTATTGGCCTGATAAATTTAATGAATGCAAGCAATTCGTTGAGGAAGGCCGCACGAATTACGATCACTGGGCTCAACACAATAGAGGTATTTACAGGCTCGAAGGCGATCACATGAAATTCCCCACTAATGACGGCGGCTATCGTACTGCAAAAATGGGCGACTACCTAATCAAACGGCCGGACGGGGTATGGCCCTATGATCGAGAGGAGTTCGAGGCGAAATACCGTGAGGTAACCCGATGAACAGTGTTGTCATGGTAGGCCGTATTACCCGAGACCCAGAGCTCCGTTTCATCGCCGGCAGCGGAAAAGCCGTTGCAACTTTCGCCATTGCCGTGGATAGACCCTTCGCCAAGGAAAAAACCGCTGATTTCTTCAAAGTCGTCGTCTGGGGAAAGCCTGCAGAGAATGCAGCAAACTATCTGGCAAAGGGCAAACAGGTAGCGGTGAAAGGTTATCTGCAGAGTAGATCATACGAAGACAAGACCGGCATCAAGCGGTATGTGACTGAAATCGTGGCGGATACCGTGGAATACATAGGTGGAGCGGGTGAGCGTAAGGAGCGGACCGAGCAGGAGCACGGAGCGGGTGAGTTTGCAGCCTTCTCCACTGACGGGTTCCAGGCACTTGATGACGATGATGACTTTCCGATGTAGGGCGGAGGTGGAAGATTGAGGATTATTCTGGAGCATCGCAAAGTCACCGAAGAAATCGAAGCAATAGAATCAGAGCTTCAGCGGCTTAACCGAAAGCGGTCGCGAATCATGTGGTCGGGATGCCCTGTTACACTTGGTGCAATAGATTACACCTCGGATCGCGTGCAGTCCAGTCCAAGGAATGCAGATCTGGAAGCGGATTTGATAGAACTGGCCGGCATCACGCAACGCATCCGAGAATTAGAACAAGAAAGGTCGGAACTCTACCTGCAGAGGGAGCGGTTGACCAGTTGTGTCGAAGGCCTGGGCGACAGTCAAAAACAGATCCTCATGATGAGGATGGAAGGATACACTCAACGGCAGATTGCTGCATCACTCGGATACTCGAAAGTATGGATTGAGAAAGTATGTGCCAAGGCGAGAAAAGAGTATGGCTTTTGTATTGTATCCAAGCCGGAAATACTATGATACGATGATGTCGTAAAGTAGTGAAAAACCCGATCCGGATACCTGGACCGGGTTTTTCTATGCCATCAATACCGACACTGATAAGGAGCTGATCTTATGGCAAGGCAAATTCACGTTCCAAGGCATAAGCATCGCGCGAAACCTCAGACATTCATTCAGGCAGTCCTCAAAGGGTTTAGGCGCTGGGTCAAGGGATGAAGAACAAACTGCATCCAAGCCAACAGGGTTACATATGCGTCTGCTATACGAAGCCTGACCTGATAGTAAGGTGTGAGGATATCGTACACTGCACGATAGACGTTGAGCGTTGCTGTTCGAGGCAATCATGGGAGCCCGACTGTCCACCTCCTTCAGCCGGGTTTCCTCCTTCGGGAGATAGAGACGATGGGGTTTAGTCACAAGGATCCACGATGGGAGCGCAAGCGCATAGTGATCCTGAAGAGGGACGTGTATCTATGCAGAGAGTGTAAGAGGTACGGCAAGCCAACAGCAGCCAACCCAGTGCATCACATCTATCCTGTCGAGACTCACCCAGAGTACGCATGGTGCGACTGGAACCTGATAAGTTTGTGCAAGGGATGTCACGGGGGCATGCATGACAGGACAACAAACCAGCTAACAGCAAAGGGTTTAGAGCTTATGCAGCGCACATCCCCCCCACCTAAGAGGCAAAAATAGAAGATTAAAGGGAACGGGGAGGGTAACCTTCTCCAATAGAGCGAACCCCACAAAACTTTTTTCCGAGGGAGGTGAGAGCATGGCGGGAGAGAAAAAGAAGCTGAGACAAACCACTACCAAGAGATCAGTAAAAGACCAGACTATTAAAGATATGAAAATCTTGGGAGTCCACAAGCCAGAGTACAACCGGATCATAGATATCTATTCGGATTTGGTAGCACAATATAGCCGAATATCTGCGGAATTCGAGCAATGTGAATATCAGGTCGAATCCAGCACAGATCAAGGCGGGACAAAGAAATCTCCAATAGTGGCAGCGCTGGAATCTCTCCGAAAAGATATCCTGGCATATTCTGACCGCCTTTGCTTAAACCCGAAAGCCTTAGAGTCGGTCACGGTTGAAAGTAAAACCCGATCCAAGCTGGAGGATCTGATGAGGACGTTAAAGTGAAACACAAAAGCCATGAGATCGTGGCGGAGTATGCAAACAGCATTGTTGAAAGCCGAAAGGCGGCATGCCGTGAGCAGATCCAAGCGTGCCAGCGCTTCATAAACGATCTTAAAAATCCTGCGTACACTTTCGACCCAACAGATGCCGAATTCGTAATCCAGATAATTGAACAAACCTTCGTCCATGACCAGGGCGAGAAACTTGACGGTTCACCTTTACGGGGTGAGCCGTTTCTATTGGAGCCCTGGCAGAAATTCATCGTATACAACTTACTGAGTTTTTACCGCAAGGGTACACGGATCCGCCGGTACAAAGAGGCGTTCATCTATGTGCCCCGTAAGAACGGGAAGACCCGGTTTGTGGCAGCCCTCTCCTGGGCGCTCGGATTATTGGAGAGACGGTCCGGATCAAAAGTGTATATCGTAGGTGCTGCCCTGGAACAGAGCCTGCAGTCGTTCAACTTCATCCTGTTCAACTTGGGAG
Organism: uncultured Peptostreptococcaceae bacterium; assembly: GCA_964511875.1. Lineage (GTDB taxonomy): Bacteria > Bacillota > Clostridia > Peptostreptococcales > Acidaminobacteraceae > CAZEHS01. Next base: position 16,719 of record CAZEHS010000023.1, on the reverse strand, counting down.
AAATGGGGGAGAAGCAGAATTTCAGGGTTCTCGATAACAACCAGGAACACAGCATCAGCGGATCATTCGGGACTGGGTCCTTATACATCAAGGCCTTGGCTGCCAATCCTGATCGGCAGGATTCACTGAACTGCAATATTGCCATAGCCGACGAGCTGCACGCCTACAAGACTCCGAAACAGTACAACATCATCAAAGAGGCAATGAAGGCCTATACCAATAAGTTGATGATTGGCATCACTACGGCCGGGGATGCCATGACCTCTTTCTGTTATCAGCGGCTGCAGTACTGCAAGAAGATCCTGGACAAGACCGTAACTGATGAGGCCTATTTTGTTTTCATCTGCAAGGCTGACGAGGACGAGAAGGGGGATGTCGACTATACCAATCCGATAGAGCACGAGAAAGCAAACCCGTGCTATGGCGTGACCATCCGTCCTGATGACATGATAAACGACGCACTTCAGGCTCAGAACGATCCTCAGCAGCGGAAAGACTTCCTGGCAAAATCCATGAACATCTACACGTCGGCCATGCGGGCATATTTCAACATCGATGAATTCAAGAACTCTGACAAGAAATACAACTGGACTCTGGAGGAGCTGACCAAGCTGCCGATCGTTTGGTTTGGCGGCGCGGATCTATCCCGGATGCATGACCTCACAGCGTCGGCGCTATATGGAACTTATCAGGACGTAGACATCACCATCACCCATGCATGGTTCCCAATTGTGGCTGCGCATTTAAAAGCCGACGAGGATAACATTCCACTGTTTGGCTGGCAGGATGACGGTTGGCTTACAATGTGCAACACGCCGACGGTCAACCATTCGGACATCGTCAACTGGTTTATCGCCATGCGGACGAAGGGTTTCAAGGTAAAGCAGCTGGGCTTTGACAGAAAGTTCGGGGCGGAGTTCTTCCTGGGCATGAAAAAGGCCGGGTTCAACATCGTGGACGAGCCACAGTATTTTTATTTAAAATCCCAAGGCTTCAGGCGCATCGAGCAGAAAGCCAAGGACGGAAAATTCTACTATCTGCATTCTCAGGCCTATGAATACTGTCTGCAGAATGTACGGGCCATTGAGAAGACAGACGACATGATCCAGTACGAGAAGGTCATGCCGGAGAATCGTATCGACTTGTTTGACGCTTCCGTGTTTTCAGCCGTGAGGCTGCTGTCGAGCATGGAAAGAAGTAGCACGGCCAACACATGGCTGAAAGGGGGAACTTGACTTGGGAAAAAAGAACAGAGGGCAGTTTGGTAAAACCAGAGCGGAGCCTGTGACGGTGACACGGTCAGAACCTTCTATCGGGTGGTTTATGACAGAGGCAGCAACCGACACACTGTGCGTTTCGGGGTATACCCGGCTATCGGATAACCCGGAGATAAAGATTGCAGCGCATAAGATATCCGATCTCATCAGCTCCATGACCATCCATCTGATGCAGAATACCGATGATGGAGACATACGGGTCAGAAACGCACTATCTCGAAAAATCGACATTAACCCCTATTCGTTGATGACGCGAAAGAATTGGGTTTACAACATCGTCTATACCATGCTCCTTGCAGGGGAAGGCAATTCGGTTGTTTATCCAAAGTTCGAGGGGGAGTTGATATCAGACTTGATTCCGCTGAAGCCAAGCGGAGTCCAGTTAAAAGCCGCAGGTGATGCCTATGTGATCATGTACCAGGGCAAGCCGTACAACTATGATGAAGTCCTTCACTTCGTCATCAATCCGGATCCTGAAAAGCCGTTCAAGGGGACCGGGTACAAAGTGGCGCTGAAGGATATTGCAAATAACTTAAAGCAGGCCACGGCGACGAAGAGCGCGTTCATGACGGATAAATACAAGCCCTCCATCATCATTTCAGTGGACGCCTTAACGGACGAGCTTGCCAGCGAATCGGGCCGCGATGCCATCATGAAAAAGTACATCAACGAAACCGGCGGCGGCAAGCCTTGGATCATACCAGGCGATCTGCTGAAGGTTGAACAGGTGAAACCTCTGAGCCTGAATGATTTGGCTCTGAATGACACGGTACAACTGGACAAACGGACAATAGCCGGAGTTTTCGGCGTGCCAGCCTTCCTGCTGGGTGTAGGTGAATTCAAGCGGGATGAGTTCAATGCGTTCATCAATACGACTCTGATGCCGATTGCCCAGGGCATGCAGCAAGAACTTACACGGAAGCTGCTTTACAGCCCGGACCTGTATTTCAAATTTAACCCCAGAAGCCTTTATGCATACGACCTGAAAGAGCTGGCGGAAGTCGGCGGGAACATGTATGTCAGGGGAATCATGACAGGGAACGAGGTAAGGGATTGGATGGGCCAGTCACCGATTAAGGGACTTGAAGAACGGGTCATCCTGGAAAACTACATTCCGGCCGGCATGATTGGAGATCAGAAGAAATTGAATGCGAACGGAGGTGAGAAATAGTGAAGATCAGACAATCAAAGAGTTTCATGAGTGAGCTGAGAGCCGAAGGCGAACAGGATGCAATGGTCATTGAAGGTTACTTCTCGGTATTTAATACACGGACCGAGTTATGGCGCGGGGCATTTGAGAAAGTAGATCCCGGCGCCTTTTCCGAAACGCTCAGCAATGATATCAGGGCTTTAATCAACCACGATACCACGTCGGTTCTGGGCCGTAACAAGTCGGGGACACTGGAACTGAAAGTTGATTCCAGGGGCCTATGGGGACGGATCACCATCAACCCAAACGATACCGACGCCGTGAATCTTTACGAGCGCGTGAAGCGCGGCGATGTGGATCAGTGCTCCTTTGGGTTCAACATCATTGAGGAAGCTATGGAGTTTCTCGACGATGGGGCGATTGAATGGACTCTGAAGAAGGTGGATCTGCATGAAGTCAGCGTCTGCACATTCCCGCAGTATCAGGACACGGCAGTAACAGCCCGTGAGGCTGATTTTGAAATTGAAAAGGGCCGGGTACTTGAGGCCAGAAAACAAAAATTGAGGGGGAAATTAGCCGATGTTAAAACAATTAATGCTTAGAAAGCGCCTTGAACAGAAGCGGACAGAGTTTGCCGCACTCGGTGAAAAGCGCGAAGCCATAAACAAACGATCCATTGACGCGGAAGCCGCCATTGGAGAAGCGAAAACGGATGAGGAAATGGCCGTCCTGGATGCAGAGATCGAGGCCATCAGTACCGAGAGTGATGCTCTGGAAGCCGACAAAAGCAAGCTTGAAGGCGAAATTGAAGAAATCGAAAAAGAGCTTGAAGTATTGAGAAGCAACGAGCCGAAGGCTGCAGAGCCTAAAGCCGAAGAACGCAAACAAACCACTGAGGGGGAAACACGCATGAGCAAGTTCAAATTTTTCCGGTCCATGGACCAAGCAGCCCGCAACGAAATCATCACCCGTGAAGATGTTAAGGATTTCGCACTCCGCGTCCGCAGCCTGATCACTGAGAAACGGTCCATCACCGGCTCTGATCTTCTGATTCCGGAAGTTATGCTGGACCTGCTGCGCGACAACCTTTCCCGTTATTCCAAACTGGTCGGGAAAATCAACCTGAAGCGCGTGAAAGGCAAAGCCCGTCAGCGCATCACCGGCGCCGTTCCCGAGGGCGTATGGACTGAAGCTGTTGGCATCCTGAATGAGTTGGCACTGTCCTTCTCTCAAATCGAAGTCGATGGTTACAAGGTCGGCGGTTTCATCCCGGTTCCCAACTCCACTATCGAGGACAGCGACATCAACCTCATGGACGAGATCATGGACATGCTGGGCCAGGCCATCGGTTACGCAGTAGACAAGGCCATTGTTTTCGGTACCGGCACAAAGATGCCTGTAGGGATTGCCACTCGTTTGGCTGAAACTTCCGAGCCTTCTTACTGGGGCGATAACGAGAAAGCGTGGACGGACCTGCACTCCACCAACGCCCTGAAATTCGACCCGACGTCAATGACCGCAGAAGCCTTCTTTGCAACTCTGATCTTGAACCTGGGAGTTGCTAAGCCTGACTACTCCAGCGGAGAACTGTTCTGGGTGATGAACCGCGCTACAAAAATGAAGATCGTTTCCAAAGCGGTTACTCTGAACGCTGCAGGTGCCATCGTAGCAGGCGTGAGCAACACGATGCCGGTTGTAGGCGGCGAGATCATCGAGCTTGAATTCATGAGCGACAATGATATCATCGGTGGTTTCGGATCCCTTTATCTGCTGGCTGAGCGTGCCGGTGCTTCCCTGGCAGTATCCGAGCATGTGAAATTCATTGAGGATCAAACCGTATTCAAAGGGACCGCCCGCTATGATGGCCGCCCTGTATTCGGTGAAGGCTTCGTAGCCGTCAACATCGCCAACGCTGCACCAACGCTTACTAAATCCTTCGCAACGGATTCAGCAAATTTTTAGATGCGTACCTTTCGGGGCTGACGATTGGTGCGCTGACATTAACACCGGTATTTAGTGGGGCAGTTGAGACTTACGCAGTAAGCACAGCGAACGCTACTAATACCGTGACAGCAACAGCAGCAAAAGTAGGGGCAATTGTCACTATCAAAGTGAATACCGTGGCTCACGTAAGCGGCGAAGCTGCAACGTGGGAACTTGGCGAAAATACGGTTGAGGTCACTGTTAAGTTCGGTACGACCACTAAGGTCTACACCGTGACAGTAACGAAAACCGCGTAGAGAGGTGTGACCCATGGCAGCTGATAAAACCACAGTGAGGGACGTCGTCAAGGAACGCCTTGGCTTCAAGACGACCGTCCGAGATACTTATCTGCTCGCCATTGTAGACGGTGTGATCCACGAGTTGGCTGAAGAGAAAGGGTTGTCCATTGATTTGGACAACCCTTATCAATTTATGTTTGTCGTCGATTATGCCACATGGCGGTATCAGAACAGAGATTCAGACGCGGGAATGCCGCGACACCTGCAGTTCAGAATGCACAATCTGATGATTCATGTCGGATCGTCGAGCTTGACTGTAAACAATATTTTAAGCGTTGTGGATTATCCGGTCGCGCCTGTTACGTACACGGTCTATGTGCTTCCAGATGGCACGCAGAACATGTATATCAGCGGAGCATGGACTGAGGTTGCTCTTGCAGATGGGGTGTGGACGGTGGTGGCCACATGACCTATGACAATGAGGTTAAATTGATTGGCTACACCTTGGGTACTGAGGATGCACTGGGCCAACAGGTAGAGGTGCCGGTACTGACGACCGTGTTATGTGGTGAAAAGTCCATATCGCACAGGGAGTTCTACGCTGCATCCGCTCAGGGGATCCGGCCTGAAATAACTCTGCTGGTCCATCGATTTGAATACTCAGGTCAGAAAGACGTGGAGTATGGTGGCCAGAAAATGAAGGTGATCCGGACATACGCCGCATCGGACGAAGAGATCGAACTGACTTGTGGCGACATTGTTGGCTCGTGAGGTGATTTGATGGCAACAATTAAAAGTCAGCAGTTCACCAAAGAGATCCTTCGGCAGCTCACCGAGTATACCAAAGAGGTTATTGACGATATCAATGACCGGACGGTGAACATCACAGAAAAAGCAGTAAAGGAGTTAAGGGCGGCATCACCGAAGGATTCAGGGGATTATGCGAAGAACTGGCGTTGTAAAACAATGCTATTCTACAACGCCCCGACCCGGTATGTCATCCATAACAAAGACACCTATCGACTCGCTCATGTGCTGGAATTTGGCCATGCTATCGCCGGAGGCACCGGAAGGGTAGCCCCGCATCCACACATCAAGAAAATCGAAGAAGAGACCGTGAAAGCCTACATCCAAGCCGTAGAGGACGTGATCAAGAATGGCCGTTAATCTGCTGACGATTTTAAAAACAACCGGCATACCCGTTGCCTATAATCGGTTTAAAGTTGTCCAGGCATCGCCGTTTATCGTCTATACGTTAGTCGATACCGACAACTTTGCGGCTGATGGGATGGTGTATGCCAAGCGTGAAAACTACGTGATTGAGCTGTATTCGAGCAATCGCGATACCGTGAGTGAGGGCAAGATCGAAACCGCGCTCAACACAAATGAAATATTTTGGGACAGAACAGAAACGTATATCCCGAGTGAGCAGCTTACGCTGGTCGCTTACGATGTGCAAATTTAGTCAGGAGGGGAAACGATGGCGAACAAAGTTAAATACGGGCTGAGAAACGTCCATTATGCAGTTATCACAAACACCGCCGGTGTCATCACCTACGGCACTCCGGTTGCCATCCCAGGGGCGGTTAATCTGTCACTGGATGCGAAGGGTGACAAGGTGGAATTCTATGCCGATGATTCGTTATACTTCGGCACAGAGGCAAATAACGGCTACGAGGGCGACCTTGAAATCGCATTGATCCCGGACGCATTCAAGACCGCTGTACTCAAATTCAAAACCGGAGCATCCGGAGCGCTGTTTGAGGATGCTAATGCGCTGCCTGTTCCATTTGCGCTGCTGTTCGAGTTCAACGGCGATGTTGAACGCACAAGGCATGCGATGTATAACGTCCTGGCTGGTAGGCCTAAAGTTGAATCCAGCACGAAAGGCGAGTCCATCGATGTTAAAACCGATGTTCTGAGTCTTGTCGCCGCACCAGCTCTGGATTCCGGAATCGTCAAAGGCTCATTCAAGCCAGCGGATACCAACTATGCGACGTTCTTCACCACTGTTCAAGTCTATGCGGCTCCGGCTTGATGAGGTGAATTGATGGAAAAGACGATCATTATTGACGAGCGCCCGGTGGTATTCAAGTCCACCGGGGCTTTTCTTCTACGTTACAAAGCGCAGTTCGGGCGGGATGCCATCCGGGATCTGGCCAGACTAAGCGAGGCCATCGATGCCGACGGGAAGATGAAGGACGTTGATACCTTCGATCTGGAAGTGTTTTTCAACATGGCATGGACTCTGGCCAAGACTGCGGATCCATCCATACAGAATCAGTTTGAATGGCTGGACACCTTCAGCGAATTTCCAATCATGGACGTTGTACCTGAATTGATGGAGCTGTTTGAATCCTCCATCCGAAGCTCAAAAAAAAAGTAAAAAAGGCGAATGACGATGCAAAGGCCTCTCTTGAGTTGACGACCGAGTTTATCATGGTCCGGGCACTTGAGAGGGGTCTTTCTTTGCGGGATTTTGACATTTTGACCGTCGGCATGATCATTGATTACATCGTTGAGTATGACAATCTGTTGAGCGATGAGGAAGACGAAGAACCGGTACGCATGGCGAATCAGCTTGATTTTGATTCGTTTTAAGGGTGGTGAAATAGATGGCAGGTAAGATCAAAGGCGTGACAATCGAGATAGACGGCGATACCAAGAAGCTGAATGACTCGGTAAAGTCTGCCGCGTCACAGTCCAACAAATTCGCGTCCGAGCTGAGGGATGTTGAGCGGTTATTAAAGCTCAACCCAAAAGATACGGTATTGCTTGCGCAGAAACAGAAATTACTGGCCGATTCGGTGGATCATACAAAGGACCAGCTGAACGCCTTAAAGGACGCCAAGGTTGCCGCCGACAAGAAAATGGCTGCTGGCGGCGAAGTTGCACAGGATCAGTACCGAAAACTGCAGCGCGAGATCATCAAGGCGGAGAACAATCTGGAAACGCTGGAACATCAGGCGTCAAAAGTGAACACCGTTTTGTCAAAGGACCAAGCAATCGGAAATCTTAAAAAGATCGGTGCGACTGCCGGAATTGCTGCAGCGGCGGCCGGTGTCGCTCTGGTTGGTATGGGTGCTGCCGCGATTGCGTCAGCTGATGAATTGCAGAGGCAGGCCGATGTTACGGGGCTTTCCGCAGAACGGCTGCAAGAATTAAGCTATGCCGGGTCCAATCTGGGCGTTGAACTCGATACAATCACCGGGGCCCAGGCGAAACTGACGAAAAGCATGGCAGGGGCAAAGGATCCAACGAAAGGAACCGGGGCGGCGTTTGCTAAGCTTGGGATAGACGTAAGGGATTCAAGCGGAAATCTGCGGGATAGTAAGGTTGTAATGGGCGAGGCTTTTGATGCCCTGAACGGCGTCGGCAACGAAACTGAGCGCGATGCCTTGGCGATGCAGATATTCGGGAAGTCGGCCATGGAAATGAACCCGCTGATCAAAGCGGGCGGGGCAGAGTTGAAAAGGCTATCTGATGAAGCCAGGAACAACGGCGCGGTGATGTCCAATGAAGCCGTGGCGGGTCTGGATACCTTCGGGGATACCCTGGACAACCTGAAAGCCTCGGTACTTGGCAGCGTAGGGGAGAGTTTGGCGAAGGTCATGCCTCAAATTCAGGAGCTTCTAGAAAAGTTAATGGAGCTGCCTAAGTGGATCAAGGACAACTCAACGATGCTGACGATGATCGGCGTGGCCATTGGTACGGTCGCCGCTCTGATTATCGCATTTAATATCCAACAGGCGCTACTGGCGGGGGGCATGACGTTATGGGGTGCCGTGGCCGGAATAGCGACGGGGATCACGACGGGATTAGGCGCTGCATTTGTGTTCCTGACCAGCCCGATTGGTCTGGTAATTTTGGCAATCGGGGCGATTATAGCCATCGGCATCCTGCTCTACAAAAACTGGGACAAAATCAAAGCGTTCGCGGCTACAATGGGCGCAGCAATCTCCAAATCATTTGGTGACCTGGGCGTTAAGATTGCCGGATTCTTTACCGGCATCATGACCAAAGGCAAAGAGCTGTACGCGTCATTCAAAACCATCGGCTCAGACATCGTCAAAGGCATGTGGGAAGGCATCAGCGCCATGGGCAAGTGGATCAAGGACAAAGTAGGCGGATTCTTCCAGGGCATCACCGACAAGGTCAAAATTGTATTCGGAATCAATTCACCCTCTAAAGTGTTTGCACAGCTTGGTTCGTACACCGGAGCAGGGTTTGCGAAAGGTCTGGAATCCACCAAGAAATCGATTAACAACGCATCCCAGTCCATGGCATCCGCAGCCACAGCCGGAGCCCTTGCCGGTGGCGCTATGATGCACTCCGGGACCATCCGGGTCGAGGGCGTCAACAATCAGAGCCAACTGGTCGGAGTGTCGGACATCATCATGAACCAGCTGAGAAGGGAGGCGCGCAGACGATGACGGGATTATATTCAGGCACCACATTAATCACCCGATACCTGCGCGTCGTCCGGCAGGTGGCTCCCAGGAAAATCATCAGTACCCTGCTTGACGGCTCCGACCATGTGCAGATTTTAGGCACCGGTCCCACCAGAGTCCATGCCGAGCTACTTGCAGACATAACCGGCAGGAATCTGATTGATACACTGGACGCCTCCGGAGGGCTGGTGACGTTGAACGACGAGGATGGACAGGTTTACACCGGCCGTATCCTGGACAAAGCGGAATGGTCCAAGATGATAAAGGGCCGTTTTCAGACATCCATCACCATCAGCGTCGAGGCGGTGACGTAATGCGGTCTATCCCCTCAGCGCTTTTGGATCGAGTCAAAAAGAAATGGCAGGTACCGGCCGAGAACGCCAACCCAGAAATGAAGGTGTATCTCAGCCGGGGCTTTATCAATGATCTGTTTCAGGTGTTCACAATCCAAGAAGGGGCGCTGCTGACCGAACTGGACGCCACGACCCGGAGGCCGAGCCTATACTCCGAACCTGCAGAAGCCTTTGCGGTTGTGGTTAACAACGGGGTGGCCAGTGTCAAATCAAAGCCGCTGCCGTATGACGATCAAATACCCTGGGTGGACGAGTACGTGATAGGCGCTGCTGAAATGGTCGCCATCGAGTTTGATGGTGCCTGGTATTACAGCCCATCAACGGAGCGCGGCTGGAACTTTGTAACCGAGGATGTGCCGTGGATATTCTGGACCAACAACTGGGGCGGCACGCTATATGCTCAGAAGGGCAATGATGTAGACAGCCGGATTGAGCTTGCCACGGCAGTGAATAAGATCCGTGCTATCCGAGGCTGGTATACCGTCGAGGAAGGAAACTACAACGACCAGGGCTTGATTGTCGCCTACACTAAAACTAACGGGACGGTCTATTATCGGACACTGGCTATCCAGTTAGACGGGACGAAGCAGTGGGAACTGGAGAGGGTGGTTTCTGGGCTGCCGACGCCGGTGTCGGATCTGGCACTGATGCGGACAAATGACTTCAGGGTGGCTTTCATCGTCGAGTATGGCGGTGAGGCAATCTGGTTGGTGACGACGCGGAACTGGTCGGCAATGAGTATACAGCGCGAGCGGATCACTGCGAAGATTCAGGACGTGACGTTTGAGGTGCATCCGATTGTCTATACTGATACCTTTGAAACCGAGCATATTGCAGCAGACATCAACCCGCTGTTCCTGGTCTGCACCCCGATTTATCCGAGCATTAAAGCAATAACCAACCCGACTGAATGGACGCTGCTGGTCGAGTTCACGCACCCAATTTCGCAGGATATGGCAGGCTGGGAAACGGCTTTCATTGTGAAGGACTCCATCCTGACCGAGTTCGATGTATTATCGACCGAAGCGGGTCCGGACAGCAAAACGATGAAACTGAACATGGAGCGTTTTTCCTCTGGCACGGTGGACTTCACCCTCTGGTATGACGATGGGATGCCTCCGGCAGATGTGCCGCGGTTGACTTGTAATAATGATGGGTGCGAATTTGCCATTGAAACGCAGTCAGTAGTATTCACTCCGATTATTGTACCGCCTAAAGGATATGAAACAGAACAGATCAGTGCATTGATCACACCGACCTTTGTCGTAAGTTATGTAACCTATACAAAAATGTACGAACCCGAAAATCTCAGTGCAGATATAACGGCCACGTTCGTCGTAACAAACGTAGGCGGTAATCCGCTATAGGAGGCAAGACCATGAAAGCAGAAGCAAAATGCACGATCCATAACCGGTTTGACATCGAGGTTCGTGACTCAATTACCGGCGAACTAAAGCAATCAGCACAGGCATTTAATATTGTGCTGGACCAGATGTATACGCGGTTGTGCAATCTCACTACGTTTTTTGTGAACATTCATTTCGGCACAGGTACTGGAACGCTTGCTCCGGCTCGGACGACACTATTTACCTACCTGGGCACAAAAACAGCAGTCGATGAAACCTTAGTGAAAGCACTCCCGATTTCAAGCAGGAAACGCAAAATTGTTTTGAATCCCGAAGAATTTGTCGGTTCCGTTTTATCCGAGGTCGGTATCGCTTACGGCGCGACGGCATCCTATTTGGTGACGCATGCCATGCTTCAGGATTCGGAAGGCAATCCGATTACGATCACAAAAACCGCATTGGATGTGGTGACGATTTATGCTACAGTCTATTTCACTTTTGCAACACAAGATAGCAGTATAAAACTTTGCGGGATGCCAACCTATAACCCGTTAATCAATTATCTTGTAAGTGGCACAACTTTCCCCGAACACTATTTTTATTTAGGAGAAGGCAATCAAATCGGGTCAGAAAAGACAAATGCAATCTCGTCAATGCCTGAATTGGGAGCAACGTCATATGTCGCTATAGCTGATTGGGTAAAGGATGTCGTTAATAAAAAAATAACAACACCTGTCAAGCGGTTTGGTGTAACGGTCGGAAATGGGCATGCCGGTGAAATTGGATTCGGGTCATCTGTAATTTTGCCTTTGTTCCGTGCTTCTTTACCCATAACAGGTGTGTTCACTGGGCAAAGTTACGCAGCTGTCCCAGTTGCGACAGGCGATGGGGTGACAAGAGATTTTTTACTACCATCAAGAAATATAAGGCAATCTACAATTGGCATGAAACTCGATGGCTCAGCTACAAGCGCGTATGTCAAAACTCTTGTTGCACGAGCTTTAAATTTCAAACGATATGTTCCTGAGGTTATTCCGGCCGGAGGGGGCAATTGGGCCGATTTATCTGCTGATGGCATGATACTTGCGGTAGCGCATGGTAGCTCCCCCTATATAACAACATATGATTGGATAGGTGGCGCATGGATAAAACGAGCCAATCCTGTAGTATTGCCAGCAGGGTCTGCTACCGGCTGTTCATTATCTGCTGACGGTTCGGTTCTTGCGGTAGCACATGGTAATTCTCCTTACTTTTCAACTTACGATTGGACAGAGGGTGCGTGGGTAAAACGAGCTAATCCAGCTGTACTTTTAACAGGCGCCGCTGATTGCTCATTGTCCACTAATGGTTTGATACTTGCGGTAGCACATAGCGGCTCGCCTTATGTGACGGCGTACGATTGGACTGCTGGCGCGTGGGTAAAACGAGCCAATCCAGCTGTATTGCCAGCGGGGAACCCGTTCGGCTGTTCATTATCTGCTGATGGCTTGGTTCTTGCATTAGTACACAACGGCTCCCCTTATATAACAACTTATGATTGGACTGCTGGCGCGTGGGTAAAACGAGCCAATCCAGCTGTATTGCCAACGGTTTATTGTAATCGTTGTTCAGTATCTGCTGATGGCTTGATACTTGCATTGGCATGTTCTGGTACCCCTTATGTTTTGACTTATGATTGGACTGCTGGCGCATGGGTAAAACGTCCTGACCCTGCTGTACTCCCGACATCAAATACCGTAGGTTGTTTTCTGTCCGCTGATGGGTCAGTGCTATCTGTAATATTTAATAACTCTCCCTATGCTATGATTTATGATTGGATAAATAGCGCATGGGTAAAACGTCCTGACCCTGCTGTACTCCCGGTATCAAATAGTTATGCGGGAGCATTATCAGATAATGGGTTAGTGCTTGCGATACCTAATTACAATAATCCGTTTATTGCGACATATGACCTTAGCAAACGTCAAACTTTAATAACCTTCGACACCGCACCAGGGGCAGGCGTCGCTATTACCGCAGACTACACGGTGGACGGCGTCCACAAGACGGACCAGTATGTCATCGATGTCGGTTTAAGCATCCAGTTCGGGGAGGTGGTATAAATGCTAAAAGGAATGATTAATTGCACCTGTGGGCAACTCATGTACTTTGAAACCGCCGCCGACTTTGTCGAGTGCCCGGCCTGCAAAGCCTTTTACAAAGCAGCCGACCACGCGGATCCGGAACCCGAACTGATCGAAGAAACCGAGGAGGCCCCCAATGCCTGATAAAGTCTACGAGAACCACCCCACGCTGTTTACCGACTACGACGCCGGAACCGTGGAACTGACTGACGCTTACCTTCTGGCCCCGGTCGTAATCGATGAACCAGTCCGGCAGATGATGGTATACGCCTCTGTAGCCTGCTGGATCGCACTCAACGGATCCCTGAAAGAAATCTATCTGCCTGCCGAGACATGGACGCCCATCGGCTGCAAGGTGTCGGAGTTTAACGCCAAAACCGCAGCAGGAGCAGGGACGATCTACTGGCAGGGGTGGATAAAATGATTCGCGGACTTTTATTAATGGCTGCAATCATGGGCAAGAAAAAACGCGAGCCCCAGCCATGGGAAGGCACTGGTAACTATCATGTTATCAGTGCCTCTTTAATTCCGTCTTTTGCAGTCTCACAAGTGCAGTACAGGAACGCATATGGCGCTGAAAACATAAGTGCTGGCATATCCGATGTGGTGTTTGCTGTAAGCCACATATAGGCGGTGATGGATCGTGGAACTAGCATTTGAACACTACGCAAACCTCGGCGCTGGCATCAACCCGGACACTCTCCATATCGACGACAACTCGGTATACGCCTTTTCCATCCTGAATGGGCGGCTGATTGCGAAGATATGGAGAGCCCCCTCGGGGGACGTGGATTGGAGTACGCCGGTATTTGAAACGGCTTTCATTGCAACGAAAGACCAGAACATGTCCCTGATGCGGCTGAAATCCGTCCCCAGGGTCGGCATGTTCGGCACCTGGCATCAGGACACAGTGTATGACGGAGGTGAGGTGGTGACACCTGAACGACAGCGGTTTGCCATATGGGACGCTATTAACGACATAGGCAAGTATTTGAAAGATGGCAGTATCCAGCTGGATCTGGATAAGATCGTATCAACCGCAAATTTCACGTTTGAGAATCCGGACTATGATCTGAGCGGAGAAAAAGAAAGCCGGTTGAAGCCGGGCATGAAACTGGAAATGGCGTTTATCGCAGGCGACTCTGCCGAGTATCCGATGGGCGTCTACTACATCGACCGGGTGGACATGTCCACAACCGGAGGGACCGTCAGTGTTGACTGCCGGAACATCAGCGGAAAGCTGCTGAAGGACCAAAGCCTGGACGGTTACAATAGCTTTCCGATCATGCTGTACAGTGACCTGGTGGAGTCGCTTTTACGGGCGGCTCAGCTGACGGATTTCAATGTGCAGCAGTCGCCCCTTGGCGGATGGGAAATGGGAATGGAGTTTGCACCCGAAGTGGACATGCTCACGGCCCTTAATGAAATCATCAGCGCATCGCTCAACTGGACGGTGAGGGAGACTCTGGACGGGCAGATTGTTGCCGGGTCCATCCTCACCTATGATCCGCTCAAAAACATGAACAGCAAGTACACGTTCAACCGTGGCACGGATTTGATCTCCAGGGGCGTTGTCCGGGATGATAACGGGGTATACAGCCGGGTCTGCTATCAGAGCCGGAACACGGTCACTGATGTTTTTATACGGGTATATGCCGAGGTGATCCACGCCCTGGAATGGTCATTCGCTCCAAACAAAACGCTCTACATCACGGCTGCTGAAAATACGGGCGTAACCGAGCTGCAGGACCTTGCGGATACCCTGGCTGCCCGGATGTCGAAAGCAGGAGTCATGGAGCAGTTCTCCGGACCGTTCCGGCCGCACATCCTACCGGGTGATGAGGCTGAGATTATCGCAGACGATGGCACGTGGCTGCTAGGTATGATCACAACGGTCAATCACGCGTTCGGCCCCAGTGGGTATTTTACGAGCTTCACGGTGGACAGTGCCGGAGTGCTGGGGAAACCGCAGCTGAGGGATATGATCGAGCGGGTGAGCGGTACGCAGTCGAGCAGTGCGAAAAGACTATATTAGGAGGGTGCGTAATGGAGCCTTGCAAACATGATATAACTGTTGCCTTATTGGACAAACGGGTAACTTCGCTCGAAAACAAAGTGGTCCGATCGGAAACCATCCCCGAATTGCTCAATGAAATCAAGATCACCATCGTCGAGCTTAAAGGTGATATCAGCGAGGTTAAATCAGAAATGAAATCTGATATTCGGGCGGTTACAAGCAAAATCATTGATCACGATACTGATCTAAAGAACATTAAAACAGATCTCCAAACAATCAAAGAAAAGCCCGGCGCCGAAGCGGGGCAGATCAAGCTGGCAATCACTATCGCGATATTGGTGTCAATTTCCGGTGTGATCTTAAAAATCATCGGATTGGGGTAGGGTGATGGAATGAAAAAGAGTGACCCCGAGAACTGGGAGAAATACGCACTGCTGATGATGGCGTTAATGGGATACATCCTGTTAGCGTCACTTTCTTTTATTGCGGTCTGGCGAGGTCTGGCGGGGGCTGAGACGATTGTTGTCACGTTCGGAGTGTTGGTATTCGGGAGCATCGCCGGGATGATTATCCGCAAGGTGAGCAAGTATTCCAACCTAGCACGGTTGTCGGTGACGACTCAGGGCGTAGAGATTGAAATGGAAAGGAAGGAGAGTGAAACAGATGAAGGGTAAACAACTATCAACACATTTTAACGAGGACGAATTCCGCTGCAAGGACGGCACACTGAAAGGGCCGGACCCAAAACTGATTACCAAGCTGGAAGCCTTGCGGGGTTTGGTAGACAAACCAGTCCACGTAAGCAGCGGGTATCGGAGTCCTGCCTATAATAAAAAGGTTGGAGGCGCGCCTAAGTCCCAGCACCTGCTTGGCACAGCTGCCGATATTCGGGTTGATGGCATGAGCGTCAACCAATTGGCTGACATCTGTGAGACTTTGGGATTTGGCGGCATTGGACGGTACCCGAAAAAAGGTTTCGTGCATGTTGATACCCGCAAAGGGAAAGCGAGGTGGACACTATAATGGATACCACAACGTTATTTGCAGGGATCTTGCTCCTTGTTCTGATCTGCCTGTATCTCATCATCGTGTACAAAAAGTTAGGCAGAACGGCCGCTTTATTGGCTGCACGAAAAGTCGCATACCAGCTGTTCCTCCAGGCAGAGAAGCAGTTCGGGACCAACAACGGAACCGGCGCTATAAAAATGGATTGGGCTGCTGAAAGGATCGTTGAAGCAGTGCCTATCTGGGCGCGGTATGTCGTGACCGAACTGAGTGTAAGACTCTTCCTCGATACGGCTTATGCTAAGAGTAGGGATTATTTGGATGATGGGATAATCAACAACGAATGAGATGAAAGCCCCTGACCTTTATTGGTTGGGGGCTTTTCGCATATCGCAAAGCGTTATTTTATATCACTTTTACGTAATTTATAACGATTAGTGTTATTATCCCAATATAATCAGCAATTGGGGGATAACATGCAGCCAGCGCGGATCCGTCTGAGGCACCTATTACACGATCGTCAAATGAACAGAAGTCAATTGAGTCAGATGACTGGGATTAGGCCTAATACTATAGGTAACTATTACGCGGAAATGTGCGACAGTATTAAGCTGCTTCACATCACAAAAATATGCAAAGCTTTAAATTGCGAAGTTTCCGACTTGCTTCAGATAGACGATCTGGATTGATTTTTCTGGGGTGATTTTGGGGTGGGCGTGTCTGTGTGAAGCATGGTTACCAAGGGTTACAGAAAGTAACAACGTAGCATTATGAG
>CAZEHS010000022.1:0-34385 GCA_964511875.1 uncultured Peptostreptococcaceae bacterium | reverse complement strand
CGACAGCCGCCATGTCGTCAACCTTTTTAGCTGACAAAAGCTATTATAGCCCATAAAGAAGGGAACGTCAACCCTGAGATATCAATTTGATTTATTTCAGATTTTCAGAATCTGCGCGTTGCAAATACCGGGTTCCAATTCAAGAACAGCCAGAGAAGCCCGTTCTCCGGGACAGGGTCTTGAGGCGCTGCCCGGGTTCAGTATCAGGAGTTCTTCCTCTTGGTGGTTCAACGCATGATGGGTATGCCCGAACAGGATGATATCAGCCCCAAGTTCAAGACCCCGGTAATATAGACGCTGCAGGCCTTGTTTGACATTATACCGGTGCCCGTGGCACATGAAAAGGGTATGCCCGCAAAAGTTGAGCACACGCTCGACAGGAAGGCTTTTCACCGGGTCTGAATTCCCATGAACGGCGTAGATCTCCTGTGAACCGGCCGGAAGCTCTTCTAGGTCCTGTCCATGGTCTCCCAGATGGAGGATCACATCAACAGGGCCGATGCGCTCCAATGCGCGCTTTAACGCCTTTTTATCACCATGGGTATCACTGATCACTGCGATCCTCATATGACGACCACACCTCCTTTAGAGCCTCATGAAGCGCTAATAGCGCCTGGGACCTGTGGCTGATCCGGTTTTTGAAGTCGGGGTCCAGTTGAGCAAAGGTACAGTCTTCCTCAGGATAATAAAAAAGCGGATCATATCCGAAGCCGTTGTTTCCCTGGGCCTCAAAAGCAATACGGCCTTCAACGGTGCCCCGAACGACCAATTCACGGCCATCTGCGAAAGCAACACTGACAGCTGATACAAATCGTGCACCACGGGCTTCCTCAGGAACATCTTTTAATTTATCCAGAAGCAAAAGGTTATTATCAGCATCCGTCGCCTCGTCACCGGCATATCTTGCTGAGTAGATTCCAGGAGCACCGTCCAATGCCTCCACTTCAAGTCCTGAATCATCTGCGATGGTGTCCACGCCAGTCCTGCTCATGATTTCCCGCGCTTTTTTCAGCGAGTTCTCTTCATAGGTAGATCCGTCCTCTATGATTTCTATCCCTTCCAATCCCACATCTGCAAGGCTGAGGATCTCAATGTCCAGATCGTCCAGAATCGCTCTGATCTCACCTAATTTATTGGCATTGGAAGTCGCCAGAACCATCTTCCTCATGGCATTCTCCTTAATAGGTTAAAACCTCCGTTTTAGCGGAGGTTCTGATTATTCGTCTATTTGATTTTGATCAGTGCCATGGCGACATCATCAATGAGATTGCCATGCTCATCCAGATGAGCTTCCCTGAAGGATCCGTTGATCTTACGCAGGAATGTTTCCGGGTGAAGGTCCATATCCGGCATGAATTCAACGCTATGCTCCTGAACTTTGCCCCAGTTCTTGAAATCGCCATTCTTGCTGCCTGAGAACAGGCCGTCAGTATAAAGGAACAGACCGTCTCCAGGGCTAAGCTCCAGCTCTGAATCAGTGAATCTGACTCCTTCCAGTATTCCCAGAGGCGGCCCGTTCTGTTTGCAGAACTGGAGATCCATAGCCTTCTGATTGAATACCAGGGGATAAGGCTGGCCTGCGTTGGAATAGACCAGCTTGTGCTTATGGACACAGCCCAGGAAAGCCGTAAATGCGATGTAACTCATTTTTTCACCACGGTCGAAGATCTGGAAGATCTCCTTGTTGATATGGGCCAGAACTTCCTGAGGGGTTAGATCCGGTCGCTCAACGGTGGTCCTGAATAGTATTTTCAGCATGGAGGCTGCCATCCCTGCAGCAATCCCATGTCCTGTCACATCAGCGATCATAAACCATATCTTTTCGTTTTCCTTTACACAGTCGAAAAAATCTCCGCCGATACCCATGGAAGGCTGATATTTGATGTACAAATCAAGTTCATCGAAATTTCCCGGCTTGGGCAGCATGTATTTTGCAAATGCATTGGCGTTTTTAAGCTCGTCATTTATACGTCTGTTAAGGTCGTGGATGGTCTTGTTCTGTTCATAATATATTAAAGCATTCTTAGCTTTAAGCGGCAGGATGATCTGCATCTCGTCCGGAGAAAGCGGTTTAATGAAGTAGTCGATCGCCCCATCCTTCAGGGTACGCTCAATGCTCTGGATTTCGGAAATGGACGAATTCACGATGACGGGTATATCTCTGTAACGCTCGTCCTTTTTAAGCTCCACCAAGGTCTGATATCCATCCATATAGGGCATGATCAGGTCCAGGATGATCAGATGAACTTCACGGGTCCTGACTATTTCCAAAACCTCCAAACCGTTCTCTGCTTCGTATATGACAGCACTGGGCAGCTTTGAATTCAAAACACTGCGCACCAGTACCCTGTTCATGACTGCATCATCAGCAATGAGGATCACACGTTCCATATGGCATCTCCTAACGAAAACGCCGATAGTCCAAAATAGTGTCGGATTATCAGCGCATGGGTTTTAAGTAATTTTTAATCCAGGTCAAAAAACTCATCCAGCTTCATGAGCTTGAACAATTGAACGATATCATCGTTGCTTCCGGATACCTTGAACTGTTTCCCTTCGTTCAGGCATGTCTTGTAAAGGCTGATGACGAAGGTCACACCGACTGAGTCGATGTTCTCGGTTTCAGTCAGATCCAGTTCCAGTTCCTCGAATTCAGCTTCCTGATCCAACAGTTCCATTACATTCAGATTATATTGCCGGACATTGGCTGCGATCAAGTCCTCGTGAAGCTTCAGGATCACTTTTTCGCCTTGAACAATCTTTTCCATTAAACAGTCCTCCCAGTATCGTTCTTTAAATCAAGCACTAATTTGACCTGCGTGTGTTCTACATCCACGTCGAAATTCATGTCGCGAATCAGCTGCATTCCACGATTCCGCTCCCTCAGGACATAATTCACGTCTTGAGAAACATGCTCTTCATCCATTATGAATCCGTCCCCCTCATCCTGAACGATGAATATGATCTTAGGGGGGGCATAATCGACTGTGATATTTATCTTTTTTGACTCATCAAACCTGTTGCCATGTTCGACGGCATTATTAAGTACCTCTCTCAGTACAAAGTTAATTGTAAATAAGAGATTCTTGTCAGTCAAGTCACATTTTAATTTGAGTAGTTCAACGACATCAAGCACTACGAGGTGAACATCCCGATAATTCGATGAAATTTTTCCGTTAAATAGCCGCATAAGCTTCTCCTCGGTATAACCTGCCTGTGGGCGCTAAATCCATTATACCCGATTCCGCCATGCTAAAACCAGTTATTTAACGTATTTTATAATTGCATTGTACATTCCTTGAACAAGCTTGTCCTGATAGGCCTCATCAAGAATAAGCCGTTCTTCTGTCGGGTTTGTCAGGAAGCCCAGTTCGGCCAATACAGCCGGCATCGCGGTCTTGCGGATCACCACCAGGTTGGGGCGCTGTGTCAGTCCTCTTGATGAGGCGCCGGTTGCCTTGGCAACCTCAGTCTGAAGAAGCTGAGCCAAGCCTTTGCTGTCACGGGCATCAAGAACATACAGCATTTCCACTCCCTTCGGTGACGATATGCCATTGGCATTCAGATGGATGCTCAGGAACGCATTGGCTCCCAGCTTGTTGGCTATTTCCGCTCTGTTGTCGAGTCCTACGTATGTATCATCTACCCTGGTCATATATACGTTGTAGCCGATGTTCTCCAGTTTTTTCTTCAGCTTCTGAGCGATGGCGAGAACCAGATCCTTCTCCTTTGCACTGGAGTACGGGCTGATAGCGCCGGGATCCTTTCCGCCATGGCCTGCATCGATTACAATCAGTTTGTTCTGGTAATCAAGCTTGTTAAGGCTGTCGTTAACGAAGATGAATTTCAGGGTGCTGGTAACCTTGCTGGGGGAATTATCTACAAACAAAGTGCCTTTTGCGAGCTTAAGCTTGATCTGATAGTCCTTGCCCGTGTCCTTTATGGTGATATTCTGAACCACGTTATCGTCAACATCCAGACTCATGGAATCCAGATTGACGGCTTCTTTTGGGAGTGTCAGATCCAGCATGCCGGCACCTTTGTCATACCGGGTCACATAGGTGACGGGTTCCAGCGTGTTGATATTCAGGTGCGCACTGTCCAGGGAATCCTTTGCGTAATCAAAGCCGTCCAGTGGATTCCCGGAGACATATAAGTACAGATCCGAATCGATATCTTCGATAACGACATTCTCAGGATTCTGGCCCGGCTTCAGATTCACAGACACCCGTGAAATCAGATCTGTCGGCTCATACCCTTCGGACGGATCTGCCTGGGAATAACCGATGCTGTCTATCCCGCCCTTATCCACCTGCAGACTGCCGGCTTTTCCATCATTAAGCTGCAGCTTCGTATTTATGAAATCAACGATTATCTGCTTTTCTGTAAACTTCACATTATAGGTAGGCGCTTCCGCTGTTTTGATGATCACAGTTTCTGCATTATAGATTTTCTCAGTCCTGATCTGATTGATGCTGTTGGCGAATGCCAACCGGATTTCCTTTGCTTCAGGATAGTATTTCGCCTCGTATCCCATCTTTCGGTCCACTGTCACGACAAAACGTGTCCGGTAAGGGGCGGCTTCAGCCTGCGACCCTTCAACAGTTCGGATACCTGAGGCATGAATGCTGGTCAGCGAGGCCCCATCAACATCGAATAGGGTATTGGCCATGTCGAGAACCAGCTGATCCGCACCGCCTAAATCCGCAGCCTGAAGAAAATATGAAGAGAATTCCACTTCACCCGTGGTTTTGAATATGAGTTCCGGGCGTGCCGGATCGTTATTCAAACGTACCGATTTGACCGACTGCAGCGTCTTATTGATGGTCACCGTCTGCGTATCCTGTATCCAGCCGACATCGAGCCCCAAATGTTCACTGACAAAACGTATCGGCACAAGAGTCCGATAGGTGTAATCCATGCCCAGGAGTTTCACTGGGACCTTGTCCGGCAGGGTGTATGGATTTCCATCCACCAGCGCGATGGAGCTGTCGGCCTTAAGAACAATGACCTTGTCCTTGAGGATGATGACGGCCTCTTTAGCGTCATTATCCCACGCAACCTCGGCTCCTAAATTGTCAATGATGAAGCGAAGCGGAACCAATGTACGTGTTTTTCCTGCCTGCTCAAAAAGGATGGCCGGAATGTCGGTGATGACATCCTTCCCACCCATTGTCAGATTCACGGCCTTATAGGCCTTTGTTTTACCGGTTTCAGCGTCTGTCAGGGAGATTTGGCCCGTTTCTACATATTTATTGGCAAAGACAGCAGGAGATCCTGCAAGCATCAGGCAGAAAATCGTTATCAGAATCAGAATTCTTTTCACACATTCACCCCGATATCGTAATTATGGTCATCCCACAACCCGGAACAGCTCGTCGGGCCCAGGCGGCAACAGCGGCACCCGTGCACCTTTCACCATTATCTGAATATCCCCTTCTGCTATCTCCCCTATCACCGTTCCCAGAATGCCCTGAGCCTTCAGATCCTGCATATAGCCGGTTGCTGTTTCCGGTGACAGGATAACGAGCATGGAGCCGCTGGATATCAACCTGTACGGATCAATCTTAAAATATTTGCAGACCTTTTCAGTTAGCGGATGAACGGGAATCTGTTCCTGAAACACTCTGCATCCCAGACCGGCAACCTGACACAACTCCCATACAGCGCCGTAGATCCCGCCTTCCGTTACATCGTGGAGTTTCAATGCCTTATGATGCCCTCCTAAAACGCCTTCAGGCACCACACTGAGCTGATCGAAAAAAAACGTACTTTGGGTCAGTTCCTTCGGATTGAGGACGGATGCGAGCTCCGCTGCAAAATCGCTCATGAGGATCCCTGTTCCTTCAAGGCCTGCTGTCTTTGTCATAACCAGCACGTCTCCCGGCTGAATCGGACGGGTCTTTCCCAAGTTTGCAGCCTTAAAACCAATAGCCACACCAGAAACCACCATCCGGTTAACAGCGGCGGTGATTTCGGTATGGCCTCCTATGATTTCAACATTAAGAAGGGCAGCCTCTTTCGCCGCCTGTTTCATGACACCTTCAAGTTCTTCTGCAGTTGTCCCGACCGGCGCAAGAAGTGTGAGCATCAGTCCGACCGGAGCAATACCCTGTGCGGCGATATCGTTGCAGTTCACATGGACCGCCAGACTCCCAAGTATTTCCGCGGCTCCGGTAATCGGATCAGTCGAAAGCACGCAAAGGCGGCCTTCAGGATCCAGCACCGCACAGTCCTCACCTAGCTCTGAACGGAGCAGCACCTCAGGCCGCTTTACTTCAAGATGTTTGAATATCAATTTCTTCAACAGCTCAGAATCAAGCTTTCCTGCCTGGAGCATCATCCACGTCCTTTTTGCTTTATAAGTCGTTCACACTTCCAAGATACCTTATGATGGCATTATACATCCCTTCAACCAACTTATCCTGATAAGATTCATTCAGCAGAAGTTTTTCCTCACCGGGATTAGTGAGGAAGCCCATCTCTGCCAATACGGCTGGCATGGCTGTCTCTCGAATGACTACCAGGTTCGGGCGTTGTGTCAGGCCTCTGGAATGGGCACCGGTCGCTTTGACAACCTCTGTCTCCAGTATCTGAGCAAAAGCCTTGCTGTTCCTTCCGTCCGGAACATATAACATTTCCACGCCATTGGGTGCAGGCTGAGTGTTGGCATTGAAATGAATGCTCAGGAATGCATCGGCGTTCAGACTGTTTGCAATTGCAGGCCGGTCATATAGACCAATATATGTATCGTTGCTTCGGGTCAATATTGCGTTGATTCCGATGTATTCCAGTTTAGGCTTCAGTTTCTGCGCTAAGATAAGATTCAGGTCCTTTTCCTTCACATGTGAGAACGGGCTTGTGGCACCTGGATCCTTACCGCCGTGTCCAGCATCTATGACCACTGTCTTTGTTCCGGGCTTTATCTCTGCTACGACAGGAATCACTGTCTCATCTTCTTTACCATCAGGGTCTGTATTTATTTCCGTGTCCAAGTCCGTATCCTTGTCAACAATGATCTCGGGCGGCTTGACTTCTACAATTTCAGTGAATACTATTCGGATTTCGTTCGTTTCCGGATCATACTCATCCTTGTAGGACATTCTCTTATCCATACTTACGATAAACCTGGTACGGTAGGGCACCACTTCCAACTGGAAACCGTCAACAGCTTGGATATCTGCCTTGTCGATGACCATATGGGAGGATCCGTTTGAATTGACTGCGGTTTTATCGTCCAGATCGAACAGGGTATTGCCCATGTCAAGAATCAACCGTTCCGGACCGCCTGCTTCCTTCGCTGGAATCATCTCGGTAGTGAACGCCACTTCCCCTGACGTCTTGAAGACCAGTTCCGGGTGATCCGGGTTGTCATTGAATACCACCGATTTCACTGACATGACGGGCTTATTGATGGTCACGGTCTGTGTATCCTGCATCCAGTCTACATTCAGGCCTAATTGTTCACTTACGAACCGGATGGGCACCAGGGTTCGATAATCCGTTCCCACACCCATCAATTTGACAGGCACCTTATTAGGCAGAGTATACGGCACACCATCAACAAGCGCGCTGGAACTGTTGGCTTTCAAAACAATCGTCTTTTCATTCATGACGATTGTAGCCTCCTTCAAATCATTGTCCCAGGTAACTGCCGCACCTATGTTTTCCGTGATGAACCTGATCGGGACCAGTGTTCTGGAACTCCCGTCCTGAACGTATAGAATCGGTGGGACGTCAGTAATGACATGCTTCCCGTTCAAAAGCAGGTTTGCAGTCCTATATACCTTTGTTTTCCCCGTTTCAGAGTCC
Source organism: uncultured Peptostreptococcaceae bacterium (assembly GCA_964511875.1). Classification (GTDB taxonomy): domain Bacteria; phylum Bacillota; class Clostridia; order Peptostreptococcales; family Acidaminobacteraceae; genus CAZEHS01. Next base: position 26,573 of record CAZEHS010000022.1, on the reverse strand, counting down.
ACAAGAGCGGTTTGACTGGTGTCCGCATAGCTGTTGGCAAATATGGCAGTACCTCCTGCAAGCAGCAGGCATAATATCAGCATATGTTTAATAATTTTTTTCACATTATCACCCCGATATCAACGACATGGTTACTAATCACCATAATTATATCCTTCATGATGACCTGAAGTGTCGAAACGGCGAAAATGTATAGAACATGTAATCGTTTGTTATTCAAGATGAAATAATCGGATTGTCACGGTCTTATTTTCTCGATTCTGCCAAAATACCAGAAGCCCATGCCATTGTGTTCCCAGCCGCTCAATGCTTTTGAAATGAGCGCGGGATCTGTAAGGTAGTAAAGCGGTATGACCACCTGATTTTCTGCCAGGAGTTTTTCAGCGGCGTAAAGGCGCTCGGAACGTTCCTTGCCCGATGTCAGCTTGGCTTCTTCAATCAGGTTATCATACTGGGCATTAGCCCAGTGTGCATCGTTATTGCCGGAATAGCTCAGGAACAGATCCAGGAATGTCATGGGATCTGAATAATCGCCGATCCATCCTCCCCGAGCCACGGTGTAGTCCCCTTTGTTTCGCAAATCCTGAAGTTCAGCCCATGGATATTTTGTGACCTTGCATTTGATTCCCAATGTCTCTTCCCAGTTGGCTGCAACAAAATAGGCGATGGCTTCATATTCGTTGCTGTCATCCACTCGGATCTCAAGTTCAGGGAATCCTTTTCCATCAGCATATCCAGCTTCTTTCATAAGATTTCTGGCTTCATCGACGCTGGCATATTCCGTTGGGATGCCGTAAGTGCCCGCTGTCGTCCGGAACATGTTGCCTTCACTGTCGCGGATTCCCATGGGGACAATCCCGGTAGCGGGTATCTGACCCGCTTTCGTTACTTGAGTCACGATTGCGGTCCTGTCCAGGGCAAGAGTCAGTGCCTTCCTGACTCGGATATCCTTCAAAGCTGGCTGATTCACATTCAGGTAATAAAAATGGGTACCGATGTGGGGAAATATGAAGAAGCCTTCATTTTCTGACTCAAGCCGGCTGATTTGAGTGACCGGCACACTGTCTGCCAGGTCAAGGAGACCTTCTTCGAAATCCGTCAGCGCTTTTTCCGCATCAGGATCGAACAGGACATGTATTTTTTGCATCTTCAGATCATCCGCATTGACATACTCCGGATTTTTCTCCATAATCATTCCCGTTCCCGACTGATAGGAGATAAGTTTGAAGGGCCCGTTGCATACATACCCCACCGGGTTTTTCGACCAATCGTCATCAGGTGATTGCAGGACAACATCTTCACGGAGCGGAAAGTATGTGGGAAATGCAGTCAGCTCAAGAAAATAGCTGGTCGGTGCAATCAGAGTGACCTGCAGAATCCGGTCATTGATGGCCTTGACTGCTACGTCTTCCACTCTGCCGTTGCCTTCGAAGTAATCCTGGCCGCCTTTGATATAGAACAGCTGAAAGGCATACTCAACTCCGTTTTCCGGACTCAGGGCCCATTTCCAGCCATATTCGAAGTCCTTAGCCGTCAGCGGTTTCCCGTCTGACCATTTCGAATCCTTTAAATGGAAGGTATATGTCAATTTATCCTCAGACACCTCAACCTTTTCTGCGATTTCAGGAACCACTTTACCATCCCTCTCACGCATCAGTCCTGAAAATAGATTGTTGATCACGTTGCCCGCATCAAGAGCGGCATTAAGTTGAGGGTTAAGCGTTTTGGGCTCAGAACCCATATTCCATTTCATTTCCTGTACGATCGGGGGGTTGGATGAAGTCTGATCCGTACCCTGCGGGGAACCGTCTGATTGAGGGGAACATCCGCTTATGAGAAGGGTTGCCCCTGTCAGCACTGCCAATATCATTCTGCCGATCCTGATCATGGGTTTTCTCCTATTCTACTGTTTCTCTCCCCATCATACATTAAGGAAAAATGTGTTGCAAGGCGAAAGCCAGCAAATGTAAAGAAGAAAGGGCTCAAAAAAAACAAGCCCCCCGACTTTCAGGGAGCTTATCCTTATACTACTTGGTATCGCCTATGTTGAAAATGAAGTAGTAAGTTCCGACATAAGGCATGATTTTAAATGTGTCGCTCTCAGCTGTCAATCGCGGAATCTCTTGGTTTGGCACTTCATCGATGACATCCACTTCACCAGCTTCAAAGGCAGTTAGTGAAGTTGAAGCATCAACGATCATCAAGGCATCGATTTGTGTAAGTTTAACAGCTTCTGCGTTCCAGTAATTGTCATTTTTTACGAGGACAATCCGGTCTCCGGTTTTGTATTCTTTAACTTTGAAAGGACCGTTGCAAATTGCAGTTTCAGGTTTCTTAGCCCAGTTGTCAGCATCTTTCTCGACCATGTCCTTACGAACAGGCATCAATGTATAGAAAGTAGTCAGATCGAGGAAGTAAGGAGTCGGTGCAATCAGCTCAACCTGGAGCGTTTTTTCATCGATTGCTTTAACTGCCACATCTTCAACCTTGCCTTTGCCTTCGTTGAATTCCTGACCGCCTTTGATGTAATAGAGCTGGAAGGAGTACTCTGAAGCTGTTGCAGGATCAAGTGCGCGTTTCCATGAATATTCGAAGTCTCCGGCTGTTACAGGCTTGCCATCTGACCATTTTGAATCGCGAAGATGGAATGTGTAGGTTTTCCCGTCTGCAGATATTTCATATTTCTCTGCCATGGCAGGCTGCAAACCTTCGTCGTTCTTTCTCATCAAACCTTCAAACGTGTTGTTGATGATGTGTCCGCCATCAACCGCGCTGTTCAAAGCAGGGTCAATGGTTTTAGGGTCACTGTGAAGGTTCCATACGAGCTTGCCGTTATCTGTTGAGGTGTTGCCGAAGTAGAAATGTCCAAGCAAGGACAGATACCAGTCTTTTACTTTCTTCTGAACCATTACAGGATGCGTGTAGTAGTAGATGGGCATGACGATCATATCATCCATCATCATCTTTTCAGCTGCGTACAATTTTGCATCACGATCCGCACCGCTTGCCAGTTTGGAGTCTTCGATCAGCTTATCGTACTCTGTTTTGTACCAGTGTGCATCGTTGTTACCTGAATAGGATGTCCAGAGATCCAGGAAAGTCATTGGATCTTCATAGTCACCGATCCATCCGCCGCGGGCTACTTCGAAGTTACCTTGATGACGGGTATCCTGGAATACTGCCCACTCTTGGTTCTGGATCTCAACATCGATTCCCAGGTTCTGTTTCCACATTTCCTGGATTGCTTCAGCCAGGGCCTTGTGGTTTTCGCTAGTGTTATATGTCACGGTCAGTTTGGGGAAGCCTTTCCCATCAGGGAAGCCTGCTTCGGCAAGAAGTTTCTTTGCGCCTTCAACATCAGCAGTAGCGGGGTTGATCCCGAATTCGCCGTTTGTTTCTCGGAAATCCTTCCCAGTTGAGTCCTTAAGACCCGTAGGTACGAAGCCTGTAGCCGGAAGCTGACCGCCTTTGGTAACGGTTTCAACGATAGCGGTACGGTCAATCGCTAAAGATAAGGCCTGACGAACCTTCAGATCTTTCACTGCTTCTTTCGCAGTCATTGCTGCTGCCGGTGCTTCGGTAGCTGCCGGTGCGGGTTTTGCACACCCCGAAAACACCGTGATAACCATTGCTGCAACCATCAGAATTGCTAATCTTTTCTTAAACAAATACATCCCCTCCATCTCATTTTAAATTTTAAAATCACCATCTTCAAATTGTGCGTCTGCATATGTTTTCGCGCAATTCAAAATCTTAGTTCATTATACCTCTCGGGCACCATGTTAATCAATTAATATGGTTTCAAGCCCTTCCAATCAGAGGGTTTTGAGATGCTGCACCTAGACTTCAGAAGGTCTTCAGAGCTTGTTAAGATTTCGACTCAATTGCTGAGAGCAGGCTATTTCTTGTCATTCAGATGGCAAGCAGACATATGGCCACCGCCCAGATCAATCAGAATCGGTTCGGCCTTGGAGCAAACATCCATGGCATAAGAACACCTGGTTCTGAACCGACAGCCTGAGGGCGGGTTCAGAGGACTGGGCACATCCCCTTGCAGGATTATCCGTTTATTGGCCTTGGCCACAGCCGGGTCCGCAATCGGAATGGCGGACAGGAGTGCCTTGGTGTAAGGATGGTTCGGACTCCTGTAAAGATCATCCGCATCGGCCAGCTCCACTAATTTGCCCAGATACATGACACCTATCCGGTCGGAGATATGTTTCACCATGGACAGGTCATGGGCAATGAACAGATACGTGAGTCCGAATTCTTTCTGGAGATCCTCCAGCATATTGACCACTTGTGCCTGGATGGATACATCCAGCGCTGAGATGGGCTCGTCGCAGATAATGAAATCCGGGCTGACGGCAAGAGAACGTGCGATTCCGATCCGCTGCCGCTGTCCACCGGAGAATTCATGCGGATAACGGTTGGCGTGATCCTTGACCAGTCCGACGCGATCGAGCAGCTCATTGATCCGGCTTTGTCGCGCAGCGCCCTGGGATAAACCATGGATATCCAGGGATTCGCCAATGATGTCTCCGACGGTCATGCGGGAGTTCAAAGAAGCATACGGATCTTGGAAGATCATCTGCATCCGTTTCCGATAAACACGCATCTCCTTCTGCTTGAGACGCCCCAGCTCCGTGCCGTCATAGATGATCTCACCATCGGTGATGTCATACAGGCGGATGATGGTCCGTCCGATGGTGGACTTTCCGCAACCGGATTCCCCCACCAGACCCATGGTTTCACCCCTGTGGATCTTGAAGGAGACACCGTCAACGGCCTTCAGGTGCTCCACTTTATTGCCCAGAAGCCCCCCATAAACAGGGAAGTATTTCTTCAGATTCTTGATCTCCAGCAGGACATCTTTTTGTACTTTCAATTTGTCTTCGTTCATCATTAAGCCCCTTTCATGACGCCTTTACCCATTTCGGAAGCCTTGGCATCCTCATGGAGGAGCCAGCACGCCGAACGGTGCCCTTCTCCACAGGAGAAATAAGGCGGCTGTTCTTCAAGGCATATTTTCAGACAGTAGTCACAACGATCGGCAAAAGGGCAGCCTTTTGGGGGTTTAAGAAGGTCCGGCGGTGTTCCGTCGATTGGGATCAGACGCTTCCGCTCTGTCTCGTCAAGGCGCGGAATCGATTTCAGCAGGCCAAGAGTGTAAGGATGTTTGGGGTTGTAGAAAATATCATCCACTTTCCCTTCCTCCATGATCAGGCCGCCGTACATGACGACAATACGTGAGCATACATCCGCCACTACGCCAAGATCATGGGTAATCAGGATGATGGAGGTCTGTATCTTTTCTTTCAGTTCTTTCATCAGTTCCAGAATTTGAGCCTGAATGGTAACATCCAGGGCAGTGGTCGGTTCATCCGCCACCAGCAGATCCGGCTGACACGACAGAGCGATTGCAATCATGGCCCGCTGCCGCATGCCTCCTGAGAATTCATGGGGGTAGTTGTCCACACGTTTCTCCGGATCAGGAATTCCGACCAGGGTCAGCATTTCAACAGCCTTTATTCGGGCTTCTTTCTTGCTGATTTTCTGGTGCTGGATCACGGCTTCCATGATCTGGTCGCCAATGGTATACACCGGATTCAGAGACGTCATAGGATCCTGGAATATCATGGCAATTTCATTGCCGCGGATTTCCCGCATATCCCGATCGGATCGTTCAACGATATCGCGACCCTTGAACATGATCTGGCCTTCTTTAATGACTCCGGGGTATTGCAGGAGCCTCATGATGGACATGGAGGTAACGCTCTTGCCGCTGCCGGACTCCCCGACTATACCCAGGGCTTCCCCTTTGTCCACATGGAAGGACACACCGCGGACCGCCTGGACTTCACCCACATGCGTGAAGAAGGACGTTTTCATATTTATGACTTCCAGTAATTTTTCTTCCATTATCCTTCACCTCACTTACTTACGCAGACGGGGATCCAGAGCATCTCGGAGCCCGTCACCCAGGAAGTTGAATGCCAACATGGTGATGCATATAGCCATCGACGGGAAGAAAAGCTGATACCCGTAAGTTCGGAGGCCACCCAGTGCATCGTTGGCCAGGGTCCCCCAGCTGGCTACAGGCGGGGTCACGCCAAGGCCGATGAAGCTCAGGAACGCTTCAGTAAAAATTGCCGTCGGGATCATCATGGTCATTGTGACGATGATGGGCCCCAGAGCATTGGGGACAAGATGCCGCAGCATGATCCGACCGGTGCTGGCACCCAGAGTCCGGGCTGCCAGAACAAATTCCTGTTCTTTCAATGTCAGGAACTGCGCTCGGACTATCCTGGCCATCCTGGTCCAGTAAACCGATCCCAAGGCGATGACAATGGACTGCAGCCCCGGTTCGAATACGACCGTTAAAAGGATAACGTAAAGAATCAGAGGGACTGTATCGATGGTATCGACAAACCGCATCATAAAGGCATCCACACGACCGCCCACATATCCGGAAATTCCGCCGTAAAGTACACCGATCAGTAGGTTTACGATTGTCGCAACAAACGCGATCAGGAGAGAAATCCGGGCTCCGGACAGGACACGCACGAAGATGTCACGACCCAGGGTATCACTGCCGAACCAATAAGTCTTATTGAAAACTGTCTTTTCCGGCTCAACATTTTTACCATCGATCCTCAGATCGAATTTCTTAGCTTGCGGGCCGCCTGCATCTGTCCCTTCAGACACAGCCTTATTCTGGGCGCTGATGTAGGAATAATCCAGCTCCACTTTTTTACCGTCGATCTCATATAACCGCACTTTGTTCTCAATATCATTCTCTGTCTCAGCGATCCGCTTGATGATCTTTCCGTTGGGACTCACCTGTACCAGCTTGTATTCCCTGTGTGCATAGACGTAGGTATCATCAGTCACCTTATAAAGGTCCATGATCGGTGGAATCCCCTGCAGACTCAGGTTCTGTCTGGAGAAGTTATGCGATGAGAGCATCGGTCCGACAATCGCCAGCGCAACCAGTAAAAAGATGGTGGTAAGACCTATCATGGAAAGATGATTTTGCTTCAATCGTCTCCAGGCATCCTGCCAGTAGGTCATACTGGGGCGAACGATCAGTTCAGTGTTCTTTTCTTCCTTGGGCACTCTGTCCCACATTGATCTGTCAAATTTAGTATCTGCCATGTCCGCCTCCTAATCTTCAAGCTTAATACGGGGATCAATCAACCCGTACAATACGTCTACGATCAGGACTGCGACGATCAGGAACAGTGCATAGAATATCGTAAGACCCATGATAACTGTATAATCCCTGTTTCCGACCGATTCGACGAAGTGCTTCCCTATGCCGGGAATCGCGAAAATCCGCTCAACTACGAATGATCCTGTGAGTATGAATGCGATTGTAGGTCCCAGATAAGTAACAACCGGTATCAATGCGTTTTTAAGGGCATGCTTGCCGATTACTTTGAATTCCGAGAGGCCTTTGGCCCGGGCTGTCCGGATATAGTCCTGCTGAAGGACTTCCAACATGCTTGAGCGGGTCAGACGGGCTACGAAAGCCAGAGAAAATCCTCCTAAGGCGATGGTAGGCCCTATCATATGTTTCCATGACGAAAGTCCATTTGAGGGCAGCCACCCTAACCTGGCACTGAAGATATAGATGATGCCGGTGGCCATGACAAAGCTTGGTATGGTGATTCCAAGAGTAGCCATGACCATTACTGTATGGTCCTGCCACTTGTTCTGCTTCAGGGCTGATATGATTCCGGTTGGTATTCCGAGGAGGATGATCATGACGACTGCGGATCCGCCAATTTTGAGCGTGAATGGCATGCCTTCCTCAATCAGTTGATTTACAGTTACACCAACCCGCTGGAACGAGGGACCCAGATCGAAGCGTAGAACACCTCCGACATAGTCGGTATACTGCTTCCAGATGGGATCATCCAGATGATACTTCGCATTCAATGCCTGGAGGACCGCCGGAGGCAATTGCCGTTCCCTGGTAAATGGTCCGCCTGGGATGGCATGCATCAGAGTAAATGTAAGGGTAATGATGACAAAAAGTGTTACGACCATCGCAATAGCACGATTGAATAGGAATCGACCCACACTATACACTCCTTTCATGTTGCTGTTTATTTTCCGATACGACGTACCGGTGGAGACGGCATTGTCAAACCAGCCGTTGCCCTACTCTTTTACTATGAGGGTAAAGATAAGTGAAATCAATAGGTTGAGCCCTCATCAACCGTTTAAATAAACGTAACAAATCTCCGGTCTGTTGCCACTGCTGCGATTGATAACGTTTTCCCAACGACCCCTTACGTACCACTTTAAGTTTTGTTAATAACTTCAGGCTCAGTCTTAGCCTTATCCACTCACGAATCGCCGTGATAGCATAAAATCTCAATCATATGACTGTCTATTTCGACGCCTTTCATCTATAATGAGTTTAGAAACTCATTTAGTATGAATGACTCGAATAATCATTTTTCATTTTCAGACACCGGGAGGCATAAAGAATGTCAGCTAACTTCATCGTTGGTCAATTTTTCGGACTCATAGCCAGTATCTTTTACCTCTGGATTTTCCTGTTCGTCGTCCACAACGCAATTATCCGCCTGACGCCTTACAATACACGACGTTCGAAGGCAATCAGCAGTACCGCTTTCCTTCTTTTCACGGCCCTGTTGTTTTCAGGGATGGCATTTGTCCAGTCCACCCCCAACCCTTTTATCCTGCCGTCCCACCTATTTCTTCTCGGGACAACTTGGGCGGAGTATTATCAGGGGAACAAATTGGATCAGAATAAAGGGTAACACTAACAATTATTCAACAAAAAAGCTTGACGCAGATGTAATCGCGTCAAGCTTTTTTTGTTAGCTGAATTCAGGGATTCTTAGTTGAAAGCAAAATTCCCATTAACGAATACCGGTACTTCCACTCCATCGTGTCTGATACCTGTTATTGTCAGATCCGAAGTACCCACCATGAAATCCACATGTGTGAGTGAATCATTTGCCCCCAGCGCATTCAACTCAGCCCTGGTCTTGTTCTCCCCGTCCTTAAGGCAAACTGGATATGCCTTTCCGATGGCAAGGTGACAGGAGGCATTCTCATCAAACAACGTGTTGTAAAATAGAATGCCAGTGTTGCTGATGGGCGAATCGTAGGGAACCAGAGCCACTTCTCCAAGGAAGGATGATCCCTCATCGGTTTCAATAAGGCTTTTTAATACATCGTATCCCTGCTCCGCTGTAAATTCGATAATTTTGCCTTTTTTGAAAGTCAGTGAAAACTTATCTATCAGGCTGCCATTATGATTGAGCGGCATGGAACTGAACACGGTGCCATTCACTCCATCCCTTTTAGGAAGGGTGTACACTTCTTCCGTGGGCATGTTTGCAATGAATTCCCGGCCTTCCGGAGTATAATCGGAGCCTCCGAGCCAGAGATGGCCTTCAGGCAGTTCAATGGTCATTTCCGTACCCAGGCTGTTTTTATATCTTAAATATCTGAAGTCATGTCCATTAAGGAAATCCAGACTTTTCTGCAGATTTGTCTGATGTTTCGCCCAGGCAGCCACCGGATCATCCTGATCGGCTCTGACCGATTTGATGATGGAATCCCACAGTAAGCTTATCGCCCTGTCTTCAGAAACATCCGGAAAAACCATCGTCGCCCAGCTGACCGTTGGCACGGAAACCACGCACCATGTGTTTCGATTGCTCATGGTCCTGTCATTGAACTCTGCGAGGGCTATTTTACGAGCCTTTTGAGCGGCAGCCACACGGTTGGCCGGTATATCCTTGAGCAGCTCCGGGTCCGCGGCTGCTATGCTTATATAAGCGGCGTCTTTACGGACTGTGCTCAGATAAAGGTCCTGTGTCCAGCTTGGAAACTCACTGAATACATCTTCCGGTGCATTCATGTAGCGGATCTTAGCATAAAGTTCATCGCCCCATATGATCACCACATCCCTGGCCCCTTCCTTATACGCCACTTCAGAAATCAAACGGGCGAAGTAAGCACATTCGATGGGTGAGCTTAAAACGAGAATCTGGTTCTTCTGGATGTTCACGCCGGATTTCACGACCAGACGTGCGTACTTTTCTAGCAGCTGCTGATTCATAGGTGCGTCTCCTTTGCTATCACATGATGAAGCGATCCTTGGTTCAGGTGGAGTTTCTACTCCATCTGAACCTTAGTAGAGCTGATCCAGGGCCTTTACAGTTCTCTACTCCCGCTTTAGAAGCGGGAGTCTTAGAACTGTTAGGCATCGGATGAATATTTCGGTCATGAATCAGTATATCATTTTGGCTTGATAATGGCCCCAATGAACTATCCATGCTTTCCTCTGACCACAAGAAAAAAAACCACTTGTTAATCCATAAACTCATGAACAAACAAATGGTTTCCTTATATCATGTTTCGTTTTCTATTGGCCGATCATTTCCAACAACTCACTCTCCGTTATCACCCGGATCCCCAGCTCATTGGCCTTATCCAGCTTGCTCCCCGCTTCTTCCCCCGCCAGCACGCAGCTGGTCTTCTTGCTGACACTGCCGCTGACTTTACCGCCATTGGCTTCGATCAGAGCTTTGGCTTCCTCGCGGCTGAGGGTGGGCAGGGTGCCGGTCAGGACGAAGATCTGTCCGGCCAGGAGGGTACTGCGCTCACCTGCCTCCTGTAGGGCATTGAAGTTGACCCCTGCGGTTCTGAGTTTATCAATCAGGATCCGGCTGTCTTCAGTGGCGGACCATTGGCGGATGCTTGATGCCATTTTATCACCGATTTCCGGGATGTCGGTCAGTTCAGCCTCTGAGGCGCTAATGACTTTGTCCAGATTGCGAAAATGGCTGGCCAGAAGCTTCGCGGCCCGCTCTCCCACCAAGGGGATGCCCAGACCGCTGATCAGTCGGCTGAGGTCGTTGCCTTTTGAGGCTTCGATTGCGGTCAGCAGATTCTCTACGGATTTTTCTCCCATCCGCTCCAGTTCGCCGAGCATTTCCCGATGGGGGGCTAACCAGTACAGGTCCGCCGCATCCCGAATGAGACGCTGATCTATCAGCAGATCCACCAGGGCCTCTCCCAGGCCGTCGATATTCATGGCCGGGCGGGAAACGAAGTGGATGATGCCACGGCGCTTTTTCGCCGGGCAGTCGGGGTTGGGGCACCGGAGGGCGACTTCCCCTTCCAGTCGGACGGTTGCCGTATCACATACAGGACAGGCGTCTGGCAGCCGAAAGGGTTTCTCATCACCGGTCCGATGCTCTGTCAGAACCCGCACCACTGCGGGAATCACATCCCCGGCCTTTTGGATGATCACCTGATCCCCGATGCGGATGTCCTTTGCATCGATATAGTCCTGATTATGGAGTGTGGCCCGGCGGACGGTGGAGCCTGCCACCAGGACGGCACTGAGCTCTGCCCGTGGGGTCAGTACGCCGGTACGGCCTACGTGGACGGTAATGTCCTCAATTTGTGTGCGGGCCTCTTCCGGCGGAAATTTGAAGGCTACCGCCCATTTCGGGCTTTTGCTCTTGACGCCCAGTTCCTTTCGCTGAGCCAGACTGTCCACCTTGATTACCAGACCGTCGATGTCAAAGGACAGCTCATGACGGCGGGCAGGCATTTCTGCGCAGAGGGCCTGAACCGCTTCAACGGTTTCGCAACGGAAGGGCTTGGATGTCTTGAAACCCAGTTTCGTCAGGTATTCCAGGGTTTCCAGATGGCTCCCTGGGGTTTGTCCGGCCAGTACATCGAAAACGAAGATGTCCAGAGCCCTGCGGGCTGTAATTTTGGGGTCCAGCTGGCGGAGGCTGCCGGCTGCCGCATTGCGCGGGTTTGCAAACCGCTGAAGACCTTGCAATTCCTGGTTTTCATTAAGCTGCGCGAAGGCTTCCCGCGGGAAGTAAACCTCGCCTCGCACCTCGATATCCACCGGTTCGGACAGCTTCAAGGGGATGCTGCGGATTGTCCGGACATTCTCGGTGATGTTCTCTCCGGTTTCGCCGTCACCACGGGTTGCCCCTCTTACCAGGATGCCGCCCTCATATTTTAGAGCCACGGACAACCCATCAATCTTGTACTCTACGGCATAGACGATATCGCCCGTGATCTCCTTGCGGATGCGGTTATCGAAATCCAGCACTTCCTGGGGATTATAGCTGTTATCCAGGCTTAGGAGCCGAACCGTATGTCGGGCCGGTTCGAACTGTTCAAGAACCCGTCCTCCTACGCGGACAGTCGGAGAATCCGCTTCCCGGTATTCCGGATAGCTTTCCTCCAAGGCCATCAGCTCTTCCAGCAGCTGATCGTATTCATAATCGGTGATACTGGGCTGATCCTGGACATAATACTGTTCATTGTACCGGTTGATGGCCGCAGTCAGCTCGTCAATCCTTACTTTTGCCTGATTGGCTTCCATAAACCCTCCTGTCAGGATATCAGCTCCAGGGGTGCAAACCCCAGCATCAGCTTCTTAATGCCTTTCTGAGCGAACGCGATGGTGAGCTCCGTTTGCGTTCCGCTGCCCTTCACACTGATGATGACACCTTCACCGAAGAGCTTGTGCCTTACCTTTGCGCCTGCCTTGAGCTCATCGGCACCTTCCTGCGCAACCCCTTGCGTTTTGAAGCTGGCGCTTACAGGGGGAACGGTCCAGGCTGTCTTGACCTCCCTGGAAGGTTCTCTCTTTTTACGGGGTGTTTCAAAAAGCTCATCCGGAATTTCCGCGATGAAGCGGGAGACCAGGTTGTAGCTGGTTCGTCCGAATTGAAACCTCTGTGTGGCATGGGTAAGATGGAGCTCCCGCTCTGCCCTGGTTATGCCGACATAGCACAGACGCCTTTCCTCTTCCAGGTCGTCCTCTGCAATGGCACGGCTGGTCGGAAACAGATTCTCTTCCATCCCGACCATGAACACCACGGGAAATTCCAGCCCTTTGGCACTGTGCAGGGTCATCATCCGCACACCCTCTTCTTCTTCAACGAGAGAGTCCTGGTCGCTGACAAGACTCATATCCACCAGGAAGTCCCGGAGGGTCCCTCCTTCGTTATTGAATTCGAATTCCTGTGCAACTGACAGGAACTCCTCGATATTCTCTATGCGGCTGCGGGCTTCAATGGTATTTTCCAGTTCCAACATCGTCAGCATACCGGTTGCATTCAGAACCCCTTCGATGGCATCCACTGGTGTGAGTGTCTCCCGTTCAGCAATCAGCGGCTCGACTACCCGCAGATACGAACGGATGCCCTCTGTTGTCTTGCCAGGAAACCATCTTTCCGCAATCGCTTCATGAAGGATTGCCAGGGGCGATTCGCTTCGGCTGTTTATCTCCCCCATGAGGCGGTCAACGGATTTCTCCCCGATATGGCGTCCCGGAACATTGATGACCCGTCCGAGTGCGATCATATCCACAGGATTCTGAATGAAGCGCAGATATGCCATGACATCCTTGATTTCTTTACGGTCGTAGAACTTGAGACCGCCTATGATCTTATACGGGATCCTGGCTTGGCGGAAAGCATCCTCCATGACCCGGGACTGAGCATTGGTGCGGTAAAGGACAGCCATATCCTTGTAGGCCTCATCGCCGTCCCGTACCTTTTCCATGATACGCATGGCCACATACCGGGCCTCTTCCTTATCATCCTGAGCCTGATAATATTTCAGCTTATGCCCATCTTCGTTATCAGTCCACAGTGTCTTCTTGCGCCGATCCAGATTATTGTCGATCACCGCATTGGCCGCTTCAAGAATCCGCTGGGTGGATCTGTAATTCTGCTCAAGTTTGATCACCTTCGCAGGTGAGAAGTCCTTCTCAAAATCCCTGATATTCCGGATATCCGCTCCACGCCAACCGTATATGGACTGATCCAGATCACCTACGACGCACAGATTCCTGGTCTTTTGAGCCATCAGACGGATCAGCTCATATTGAGCCCGGTTGGTGTCCTGATACTCATCGACATGGACGTACTTGAATTTCTCCTGCCAGTACTCCAGCACTGCCGGATTGGATCGGAAAAGCTCCAGGGTTTTGAGGATCAGATCGTCAAAATCCATGGCGTTGTTGCTCTTAAGGCGCCCCTGGTAACGGCGGTACACCTCGGCGATCTCTTCCTTCTCATCATCTCCCGGGAAAGCAGCCTTGTATTTCTCCGGACCCATCATCCTGTCCTTGGCCCAGCTGATCTCGCCCATGACTTTTCGCACCGGAAGATCATCCTCGTCGATACGGAGTTCTTTCAATATATCCTTGGCCAGAGTCTTCTGATCCTGAGGGTCATAAATTACAAAATCCTTCGTGTAGCCCAGGAATTCCACATCACGCCGCAGCATACGCACACAGATGGCATGAAAGGTTCCGATCCACATTCCCGCTGTGGAACGGCCCAGCAGTTTTTCAACACGATTGTTCATTTCCTTGGCAGCTTTGTTGGTAAAGGTCAAAGCCAATATATTACCCGGGAAGACGCCCTTCTCATTGATGAGGTAAGCAATGCGCCAGGTAAGCACCCGTGTCTTGCCGGAACCTGCTCCTGCAACCACCAATAGCGGCCCTTCGGTTTCTTTTACTGCCAGATGCTGCTCTTTATTCAGGGTAGAAAAGTCCATGTAAGTACTCCTTATAGCGAATGTCTGTTCGTAAATATTGTACCAGAAATAGGGCGGAAAAGACATATGGAACCACCGAATACACCGAAATCACCGAAGGATTCTGCATAGGAATGCAGATGGCGGACAATTAGCCGCTTGTTTTCGGTGTGTTCGGTGAATTCGGTGGTTTCAGCACTTTAATCTATCCAATTAGTCAAACAAACAGATTCACCAGTAGCCCCTGCAGCTGCCCGATTTTTTCCAGCAGCTTCATCTGGGGCTTTTCCTGGTCAAGTACCATGTCAGTCAGTTCAACCAGTTTTTCATCGATCATGGTGACCACTTTCATCATGCGGGACCGTCCGCTGCGGCTGAGACCCCGCCGTTCCTCCACCTTAAGGCCTAAATTCACGGCTTTTTCCACGAAACCCCTGATCATTTCCTTGTATTCAAGCATCACTTCCACCGTACGGTTCTCTGCCAGATGCTTTCCTTGCTTTTCAATCTCCTTGAGCATCTCTTTCATCTGATCCTGATCATGTTCATCCTGTTTGTCACCCATCAGCTGAGAGAAGGACACATCGCTCTTGAATTCAGTCTTATGGACGGTGGGGCTGCTTGTGCTTTGCATGGCTCGAGTCACTTTCATGGGATTCCTCCTCTTCCAGTTTTCGAATCATATCCATCACCCCTGCTACTACTGCATAGACCTGAGGCGGAACCTTGTTTTTAAGATCCAGATCTCCGGATTCCCGGAGTATTTCGGGGTCCGTTTCTACAGGGATGCCGCGTTCCTGAGCATTGGCAATGATGGTTTCGGCAAAAATTCTTCCATCTTTGGGGTTGGATGCTTCAAACCGTTCCAGCTCCCTTTGATAAGGGTTGCTATTCTTGATGGTCATACGGTTACATTCAGCCCCTTTCCATCAGTTTCTGCCGCCACTGGTTCCTGCATCCCCGGTACCGCTGAAATCGTATCTTTCAGCGGTGAATAAGATATTCCAGCGATTTTGTAACCGGCTTCCCACATGGCCTGCTTGAAATCCTCTACTAATGGCCCGACCGCATCCCTGAGTCCCTGGTTGTCGCATTTCACCTGAATGGTTACGGACTTGCGTGCAGATGCGAAGCGGATGCCCATATCTCCGAATTTTTCCGTGTGCACGGCGAAATAGAAGGTACAGTTCTCCCAATCCACTTTACCCTTATCCTTCCGCGATTGCACGTATATTTTAAGATCTTCCACCCGGTTAGCCATCTCCATAGGAACTGAGAAAACAAACGTCTGCCCTTGAGGTTTCGCCTCCGGGCGGCTTAAGAGCTGTTGGCCTGTCAGATTGTTCAGTGCTTTTTCAGCTCCGGTGACGGTGGTCAGCTTTTCCTGGGTATCCGAAGCCAGTTTCATAAGGATTTCCTTCAGGCTTTCTTCAGGAATCCAGTCATCCTTGAGCTTTTTGCTGCTTTGCCCCAGAGCGGATACCACTTCCGATTCATGGGTGAGCCCCATGGCCTTGAAAGTTTCAAGCACTTCCCTTGATGTATGCACAGGTTCCAATATCCGGTTGATCTGCTGCAGGGCCCTCTGATGAAGCCCCTTTTCATTGAAATCATTCCCCGATGGACTCTGCTGGAGAGCACGGTGGATCACCTTTAGCCTGGCGGGCTGAAACTGAATTTCCTGAACCCCCTTGGATATCCGATCAACAATCTCGGCAGCCTCGGCATTCTGACCGTTGGATGCCAGGTTTCTTGCTTCCTGCAATTCTGATGACCATGTCAGCAGCTGTTTCTCAGCTTTCATTGACGTATAGAGGGGAATATCACTCTTAAGGATTGCGTTGTCCAACCTGTCGATTGTCTGGCTCAGCTTCTCGACCACATGTGTTTTATTCGAACCGGCAGGCTTATCCAGTTCTGAACGCACAGCTGTCAATTCCGCCTTGACAGTCTTCCGCAGTGTCTCGAATTCGGTTTTCACCGCAGCCATCCGGGGTGTGATCTCCTTCATCAGCAAAGATATCCCCTGCACCAATGGCTCGACTGGAAAATCAGCATCATCCGATTGAATGAATTGATCCACCGCTTCCCTTATGAGTGACTCGCTGTCTGGACGCTCGATAGACGCCGCCGGAATATCAGATCCAGACTGATTTTCATCAGAGGTTACAGCTTCATCCATGAACACCAGAGAATCGCTCAGGTCGGCCACCTGATCCAACGCCTTCAACAGCCATTCAATCACCTTATCATCTCTTGAAGCCGGTTGGTCAGATTCCAAACTCAAATCCGTGACAGGAGCTTCCGTGACACTCTTAGTTGATATGGCGGATTGCCCGGGCAAAACGGTTATGTCGGATTCCTTCTGTGCAGCCATCTTTGCAAATATACGAAGCAGATCCACACGTTCTGCGGAGACATCCGAACCGTTTCCAACCAAAAGCCGCTGCAGATCCTCAGACAGCACAGGTTCAAACAAGGCCGCCTGAATACTCTGCAGACTTCTGGCACTCAGGGGAAGTCCTTTATCCAGCGCAGTCTTGACCGTCTGCAGCTTTTCGATCTCTGTACCGTCCGTTTCATCGATGAATTCAGATATCCGATCCGCTTCATCGGAGGATATTTCATACCCCTGGCTCTTCAAATCTGCGATTATCCGGCTGATCTCGCTTGAAATGACCGGTGTTTCCTGAATTTTTTTATCTGTTGACAGACCATTTTTCAATGGTGTGCCGGTGTTTTGGACCGGCGTCATGCTCTTTATGAACGAATCAAGAATTTTCATATCCTCACCATCCTAAGGATAATATCGGCGGAAACTTAAGAAACGTTGAACAGCTCAAAAAAAGACTGAAGCTCTGCCGCAGTGACAAAGCTTCTTTAGAATCATGGGTTATCAACTTGAAACAGCCTGTTCATCAGATCGAATGCGATATCCTCAGAGAATGAGCTCCCTGCAGCCTTGGCATGGCCCCCGCCGCCGAATTTCCCGGCGATCAGCGACAGATCCACGGTATCCTTCGAGGCGCGATAGCTGATGCTGTGGCTTCCCATATCTATAATAGCTGCCACATCTATGTCATATTCCTGACACATGAGGTTGCCCAGCTCCGATTTATGCTGTTCAGCGAATACGACACCGAAACTGTAGCCCATGACATCCATTTCTACGACATCGTCCAGCTTGGTGCGTACATACTTGCTTTGCCGCATTTCTTCGGACCGAGCCATGGTCAGGTCCTCGGCAGTCATGACGGTGTCCCCTTCGAGAATGCATTTGGTTATTGCATCCTGGAAAAGTTCCTTGCCGTAGATCCCCATCAGGTGATTCAGGAATTTTGGCATTGTATCGCCCGCAGCTTCCCAAGCCCAGGTGTCATAGCTGGTGACCATTGCCACATACTCTTCAGCCACCCGGTTCTTGTGCGGATTCTTGCTGCGGCCGAAGGCCCCTTTGCCAAGGAGCTTGGATATGGAATCCTGCCAGTATATCTCCGTGGCGGAAAGCGCCCTGCCCAGATCGTCCTCCACCTTCACGGTAGCCCATTCATATTTGTTCAGCCATTCAGCTGACTTGTGATGGTCATATAGCCGCACACGGTACTTGTCATTTTTTTCAATCCGTTCCGCCAATGTCTCGCCCACTGACATATCCGTGATGATGATCTTATCGAAAAGCTTTCGCCCCTTGGCTTCCTGGTCAAAAAGCCTGTTCAGCTTGTCTTCGATGCTGTTGGGCCCTGCCGCAGTAACCTCGCAGTCCTCCAAAACCAATGAGGACAACAGCCCGCAACTGATTCCATCCAAATCCGAATCCGTAAAATGCTTGATTCTCATAAAGTCTCCTCATGAATAACTAATTTGAAACCACCGAATACACCGAAATTACCGAAGATATAGAGTCCATTCCATTTTTCAACATCATATTCCTATTCGGTGGCTTCGGTGAATTCGGTGGTTACGTTTCCGTGTATTTTTTTCTCCCCGCGCCCATAACCGCTGCGATTACCAGGGCTGCGCCGCCGGTTTGGCCCCATGTGACGGTATCGCCCATGACAACAATGCCGAAAAGCAATGTTACGATTGGGATAAGGTTGAGATAAAGGGAGCTGATTCCCACACCCAGACGGTCCATGGCCATCAGGTACAGGAAAAAACCAATGGCGGAGGCGAATACTCCCAGGATTACGACGTTGATCCAGATGATCGTCGTCACCTGACTCCACTGAGTGGTTTCAAAAACCATGAAGGGGATGAATAGGATTGTGCCTATTGCTGACTGATAGTACGTTATGGTCAGGCTGCTGTAGCGCTGGAACAGACCCTTTGAAATCAGACAGTAGGCAACCCAGGTAATTACGGCACCCCCCATCAGCCAGTAACCCAGTGGGTTCTCACCGGGTACAGGAGCGATTCCTGTCACCATGACGACCCCGACTACCGAAAGAAGAGCAAACCCCATCACACGAAGCGTTAATGGCTTTCGATCCACCACTGCCTCAGCCATCAAAGTCGCAATGGGTATGGCAGCTATTATGATAGCCGCAGAGCCTGCTGAAATCAGCTTTACGCCATTGTTCTCAAAAAAGAAATACAGAGTCACTCCTACGAAACCAGCCCAACCCATATTTGCCCAGTCTTCGCGATCGACCTTGCTTTCCGGAGCCAGTATGCGTTTCATGATCCAAAGCAGGACCGAAGCAATTGCAAATCGAAGAAATCCTAGGGTCATCGGGCCGATTACCGCAACAGCTATCTTTATGTTTATAAATGATATGCCCCATATGAAAACCGTGATCAGGACAGCCATTAGGCCTTCCAATCTGCGTTTTTCCATTCAAACGCCCCCCTTCCCTTAAATACTATAGCATGGGAGGCGCTCTGCGTCGAGGGTGAGAGGAAAAGGGAGAGCGCCGCAGGCGCGGCAATCTCTCCCTTTTCTTAATTCAATATTAAATAAGTCCTTAATGCTTGCTCCCGCATTTTTCTGCCGAGGGGCATTCACCGCATCCGGAGCATTCTCCGGCTTTTGTTTTCTTCACTATTCCCCACACGATCTTTGCGGCATAGCCTATGACAGCGCCGCCTATTACGATTGTCAGCAATGTTCCCATCTGTACTCCCTTCTTACCCGAAAAATATCAGACCGATCCGATAGAATCCGAATGATACAGCCCATGCCACACCGAACTGAAAGAATACCGAAAATACTGTCCATTTCCATGAATTTGTTTCCCTAAGGATAACACCGATGACTCCGACACAAGGGGTGTATAGCAGTACGAATACCAGCAGGACGTAGGCCGTAAGGGGTGTGAATGTCCCTGAAAGCGCGTGGTAGAAGGCACCTGCCGATGGATCCGATCCGATTCCATAAATGATCGCCATATTGGCAACGACTATTTCCTTTGCAATGATTCCTGAAAAAAGTGAAAGACTTGCCTGCCAGTTTCCGAAGCCCAGCGGACTGAAAATGAAGGCGGTGGCCTTACCGAACGCGGCACCGAAACTCTCAGTTATCACAGCCGGACCCGAGAGATTGAAGTTCAGCAGGAACCACAGGACTACCGATGCACCAAAGATGACCGTTCCGGCTTTGATCAGATATCCCTGAACCCGCTCCCACACATGAAGCCCTAAAAACTTCATTTTCGGCATACGATAGGGCGGCAGCTCCATGATGAAATGGGTCTCTTCGCCCGCCATGAGAATCCGCCGGAATACCCACGCAACCACTAAGGCTACCAGGATTCCCAGGATATAAAGCGAATACGTGACAGCCGCCTCAAAACCCGGAAAAAATGCCGAAGCCACCAGGACATATACCGGGAACCGCGCCCCGCATGACATGAAGGGATTGATCATGATAGCGATGAGACGGTCCTTCTCGTTTTCCAGCGTTCTTGTAGCCATGATGCCAGGCACGTTGCACCCGAAGCCAAGAACCATCGGGATAAAGGATTTTCCGCTGAGTCCCAGCTTCTGCATGCCTTCATCCAGAAGGAATGCCACCCTGGCCATATACCCGCTGTCCTCTAGCAGGGATATCGCCAGAAAGAGGATCGCTATATTCGGGGTGAAGGTCAGCACACCCCCGACACCCCCTATGATTCCGTCTACGAGCAGTTGTATCAGCCACTGGCCCACACCTGCAGAGACGAGAATGTTTCGGACCGCATCCGAGAGCGTTACTGAAAAAAACACATCCAGCCAATCCACGAAAATCGCACCCACGTCAAAGGTAAGCTTGAATACAAGTGCCATGATCATGAGGAATATGGGTATCCCTAACCATTTATGAAGCATCAGTCCGTCTATGCGGTCTGAAATCGCGTAGGCACTGGTGCTGGGTTTCATAAGACTCTCCAGCAGGACTTTCTGAATGAAGCGGTATTTACCGTTGGCGATTTCATCCGAGTAATTGTTGCCCACATGCAGGTATTGCTGTGCAAGGTTATCCGTCAGGGTTCCCAACTCTTCGTCCTGTTCCAGCGCTTTAATGGCAATCCACCGCGCAGGGGCATTCTGTGGAATTTTGTGATCGATGATCTCCTTCTCGAGCTTTTGAATCATATGCTCAAGATTTGTACCATATCCGATGTGAATGACATTCTGCGGTGCCTTTTTATGTGCACATTCAATAGCCCGTTCCAGAAGAGGGACGATACCACGGCCCTCAATAGCAGCCACAGGGACCACCGGCACTCCTAAAAGACTCTCCATTTTCTCGACAGATATCCGATACCCGTTCTTCTCCGCCTCATCCATCATGTTCAGAGCAATGACCATGGGAATCTGGAGCTCAAGCAATTGCATGGTCAGATAAAGGTTTCTCTCCATGTTGCAGGCATCCACAAGGTTGATCACCACATCCGGACAGTCCTCAAGCAGGTATTTCCGAGCGATTCGTTCTTCCAAAGTGAATGGGGACAGGCTATAAACCCCGGGAAGATCAACCAGTCTCACAAGGTCTCCCTTGTGAGACATCTGCCCTTCCTTCTTTTCAACCGTAACACCGGGCCAATTGCCGACAGAATGCCGGGTTCCAGTCAAAGCATTTAAAAGCGTGGTTTTCCCGGAATTGGGGTTCCCCGCCAAAGCAATCCTATAGTCTGCCATCTTTCCTCCGAATGATAATCGTTATCAATACATTTGCTTAGAAATGGGCCTCTAAGCGAGACCCATCCATAGTATTCTTATTAACCGATCAATTCCACATCGATTTTTGCAATGATTCCCCGGCCCAGGGCCAGACGGGAGCCTCTCACAGCCAGTATCACCG
The DNA here is from genome assembly GCA_964511875.1 of uncultured Peptostreptococcaceae bacterium. Lineage (GTDB taxonomy): Bacteria > Bacillota > Clostridia > Peptostreptococcales > Acidaminobacteraceae > CAZEHS01. The sequence continues at coordinate 4,711 of CAZEHS010000022.1, read as the reverse complement.
GCCCTCTGCCGGATGAACTGATCATGGATACCGGCGTTCCAGGGGTCATTCCCATATCGTAGAGTTTCCGTTTGATTTTCATGCCCCAGGTGATATCCTTCAAGATGGCGTTCTGTCCTGTTTTCAGCTGTATCAGTGGCATGATTTCCTCCATTTTGTTAACCGATTAACACTGTGTTCTGGTATCGTAAATCATTCTCAACTAGGCTCAGTATACTGTAAATGATAGTTATTGTCAACACCGATTAACCCTTAAGTTCTTTAATGATCCCCTGAGCTGCCGTATATCCTGAAGAAAATGCAAACTGAAGATTGAAGCCCCCTGTCACACCGTCCACGTCCATGACTTCACCTGCGAAGAAAAGTCCTGGATTGATACGGGACTCCATGGTGCCTGGATTAACTTCACCGGTTGCAATGCCTCCGGCCGTAGCCATAGCATCTTCAAAACCGCCCACTTCTTTCAGCGTGACCGGATAACCCACAAGAGCTTTGACTAATGCATTCCGATGAGGCCGGTTGAGTTCGGCGCTCTTGATATCCAGCGGGATGCCCGAAATCTCCAGGATGCGGTCCATGACACGCCGGGGTATATCATAGTAATCGAGAGCTTTTCGAATCGTGTATTTTCCATATGCATTCAGGTGGGCGACAAGACCCTTGGTGAATGCCTCTTCATCTGTAAATCGTACGAAGTTGAGTTTTATTATGTCCTTCGGCATGAAATCCCTTGAATTATTCAGGATGACCGGGCCGCTTAGTCCTTCGTGAGTAAAGAGCAGATCTCCCTGATAATCCTTCACCTTCCTGTTCTTCCGCCAAAGCGAAATCCATGCATCGGGAATTGAAACACCCGCCAGATCGCTAAACGAGGTTTCTACGGATTTGACAGGAGCCAGTGATGGCCTGATCGGCTCAATGGTATGTCCCAGACTCTGAGCAAGGGCATATCCATCACCGGAGGTTCCCAGGGATGGGTATGACTTTCCGCCGGTAGAAATGAGAACCGCTCGGCTTGTATGGGTTTGCATTGCAGCCGTTACAGAATATCCATCCTTGATCCGGAGGATCCTGTCCACTGCGGCTTTGTTGGTAATAAGCCCGTGGTTGGATTTCAGCCGTTTCATGAGTGCTTCCAAAACATCAGATGCTTTCTTAGAGCGGGGAAACACTTTGCCCTGAGGAGTCACTTCCAGTTCCACGCCCAATGCTTCAAAATAGGTTCGAAGCGTTTCCGGCGGGAAATGATAGAGGACTTTACGGACATAGCGGGATTTTTCATGGTAATTTTCCGAAAACAGATCCAAAGGCATGTCATGGGTCAGATTACATTGACCTCCGCCAGTGGCCAACAGTTTTTTCCCCGGCTGCTCGTTCTTTTCCAGAACCATTACCTTCAGCCCGGCTGCTGCACATTCTATGGCCGCCAGCAAACCGCCGGGACCCGCTCCTATGACAATCAGATCAAAATTCATGGTTTCACTCCTCACAGATATTCCTAAATTCATCATACCACTAGAGTTGGGCTCAGTACAATTTTTTGTCAGGTTTCGTGGTTTTGATGAAATCATACGACAATACCCACCAGGGCCCCCGGTGGGTATTTCAGCCAAGTTCTATGGATCGCAGCTAACCTCTGAGCCATTCCCTTACATGATCGATCAATTTTTCAACCTGATCCGGCGATACCTGTGTGATTCCAGAATAGCGGTCCCCGCCTCCGCCGAACGGTACCATCAGGGATCCCAGATGGAGAGGCGGCTCCTGATTGAGGGCTCCACTGATTGTTGCGGATACCTTCCGGTGGTTCTTATCCCAAAAAAGACTGAGAATTGCCGTATGAGGTTGGCCTATCATGTGTTTGGCCATCGGATTTCCCGGCTCTATCCGGTACTCGTCTCTCAAATCCTGGATCAGCAGGCTTTCCTTGCCGCTCAGAGTTCTTCTTATCTGTTCTTCATGGATATGCTTTCGGGATGCCAGAAGATCCAGACGATCCTGCACATCCCCCAGATGGACAAGTACCTCAGCCGGCTGGTAACGCAGCTGATCGATCAGATCCAGCAGAAAGAAATAATTCGATACGATGAAGTCTCTTTGTCTTCCCAGGCCGGTTGCCGGGTCGCACAAACCCGCCATGACCAATATCGGTGATGGTGTACTGAAATCATCAGGATCCAGACGGTGGGTCTGCCACTTTTCCAAGTCACCCAACCAGCCTGAAAAGCGTTTCTTCAGCATCTCGTCATTCAGACTCTCTAAGATTCCCGAGCAGGCACTCACCGGCTTTTCAACTGAACATTCCTCACCCCAACAGTGTCTGTCCCAACGATCCGCGCAGTTTCCGGGGAGGTTCACCCTCACGCCTTTTCCTGAACTCAGGGCAGATCCACTGAGGACATCGATTGGATTGACGAACTCTACCTCACCGCCATAACCCGCTTCCTTCAGGATCGCACATCCCAGCAAACCATCAAGGTCACTGCGTGTATAAATCGGCAGCGTATTCATTGCAGCCCGTTCGGATCCTGAGTATGAAGATCCGGTCTGTCAAAATCCAGGACTACCTCGATGATCTTAATGACTGCCTGTTCATTGAACGGCTTCAAAATATAATGCTTCGCACCTTTTTCCAACGCTTCGAAAACCCGGCTTTTTTCTTCGACTGCACTTATCATGATGATCCGGGCATCCGAATAATCATTTACAATCCGTTCAACTGCCTCTATTCCACCCATCATGGGCATATTGATGTCCATCGTCATTATATCCGGCTGGAGTCGCCTGTAGTTCTCAATGGCCTGCAAGCCGTTCTCAGCCTCTCCCACGACAATGTGACCCGCTCTTGTCAGGATGTTCTTCAATGTACGTCGAATGACCAGTGAGTCATCTGCTATCAGTATAGTAGCCATGGGACACCTCCACTTGAAGTCGTCACGTTGTTTTTTTCGTCAATGCTGCGAACTCATTATCCATCCTGATTTTTTCAGCCTTCAAAGCACTCAGTTCTGCCTTGAATCGATTACCAACAGACTCTATCACTGTCAGGACTTTTCCTATATCAAAGGGCTTAAGAATGAATCCGGATGCACCAGCTTCCAACGCCTCCACAATGATGGCCTTTTGCCCTAATGCGCTGATGACAATAATTTTAGCTTCCGGATCGCTTGCACGGATCTTTCGTATGCCTTCGATTCCATCTACTCCCGGCATGGTTATGTCCATTGTGACAATATCAGGCCTCAAGCGGGAATAAAGCAGGGCTGCCTGCAGCCCGTTCCCTGCCTCAGCCACCACCTCATGACCTGCCTTTGTCAAAAGTATCTTCAGCTTTTCGCGGATTACAACCGCATCATCCACAATCATGATTCTCGACATCCGATTACTCCCTGTAAGTAATGATAATTCCATCCTACCATGAATCATTCTCCAAATAAAGGCAAAACATTGTATTTGTTTGCCACCACCATCTGGCAGGTGATATACTTAAATCAGTAAAATAAAGAGTTCGAAAGGAGAATGAGTATGTTCAGTGCACTCTTGGTCGGTCTGTTCATGTTGTTCCTTTTCACTATGATTCTACTGGCTTATATCCCATTCAGCCTCGGACTGTACAGGATGGCTATGAAATGCGGGGTGGAAAATCCGTGGATGGCTTGGGTCCCCTTCGCCAATCTTTATGTCGTCGGGCTGATTATCCGAGAGTTGAAAATTCAGAACTATGATATTCCTCAACCCGAATTGGTCCTCCCTGTCGCCGCCGCACTTAATATCGTGATCAACCGCATTCCCTTCATAGGCCCCCTTTACAGCCTTGCTGTTACGGTACTCATGCTGCTGGCCCTCTACCGATTATTCACTGTTTTCAAGAAGGACAGTGCCATGACTTTCACTCTGCTGAGTCTGATCCCACCAGTTGGCGCATTCCTGATCCTTTCAGTCAGTAAATATGATCCTGAATACTAAATTCAAAAAGTTTCCATCCTGAACACTTCATGGATTATTATTGCTGTTTACCCCAAAATGTTCCCAATCTAACAGAAAAGCCCCTGAAATTTTCAGGGGCTTTTAAAATTACTGATGAATAATTCTGGAAATCCGCTTGTATACCGCCAACGTCAGGATTGAGAGCACCAGCCCCTTGATGATATTGAAGGGGACTATTGCATAAAGAATCAAGGACCCCATGTCCTTTATTGCCGGATTGGCCTTAGCACTCATTGCTATGATGGCATCAATCGGCATGAAGGTACTGTAGAACGGAAGGAGAACATAGTAGTTGGCCAGTGCGCCTGTCATTGTCATCACTGCGATACCGGTGACCAGGCCTGCAAGCGCCGTCGCCTTGTTTTTCTTATGCTGATAGATCAGAGCAGCTGGCGCGACAAAGCTGGAGCCGATCACAAAATTCGCCAGTTCGCCTACACCGCCAGTAGTTGTCATCAGCAGGTGAAGTATATTCTTCACTGCTTCAACAGCAATGCCGGCCAGCGGCCCCATTGCCAGTCCCGCGATGAGAGCAGGCAGATCGGACAAGTCAATCTTTAAGAATTCCGGAAAAAAAGGAATCTGGCTCTCCAGCATCATCAAAACAAATGCGATGACCGAAAGCATCGATGTCTTCACCAATGCGTTGGTTTTGTTGCTGGTATTTCTCTTTTGGTCTGACATAAGACCCTCCTGACAGGTATTTTGAACTATCTCAGGAAGA
>CAZEHS010000021.1:0-36663 GCA_964511875.1 uncultured Peptostreptococcaceae bacterium | reverse complement strand
CAGCAACCGAGTTCCGCGTTTGGCGAACTGTACCAACCGCGGGAGAATCAGGGTAGCAGAAATAAAGGAAACGTCCACAGTGATCCCATCCACTTTTTCCGCGATCTGCTCCCAGCGGAGGTAGCGGGCGTTCACCCCTTCGAGCCGTTTCACCCGCGGGTCCTGCTGCAAGCGCCAGTCCATCTGCGCCGCGCCCACATCCACCGCGTAGACGCGCGCGGCCCCGTGTTGCAGCAGACAATCTCATCCAGCGATGTCAAATTCGTACGCTCGGTTTTCGCATATTCAGGCCGGTTGACTGTCAGAGCCCCTTTATCCTCAATCTGGTATCCCAGCTTCTCCAGGCGTGCTTTCACACCTGCATGGCGGATTGCAACGGGGCCCATATCTACTCCAAGCCGGTCCGCTCCCAGGTTCAGCGGAACACCAATGATTGAAATGCACTTATCGTTTACTGTTTTCATATGTGTCTCCTTTTAAGTGATTTAATATCCGCATCGGCTTCGTGCCGAATAATACAGCATTTCCTCATTCATCTTCCTGCTCAATAAACGATTGTTGAAAGTTTCGCCTTTGCTATCACCATTCAGGTCCGACTTCCCACTTTGGGACGAAGAATCCCTGCTTGAATCATACGAGCCATAAAAAGTATGTTTTTCCATTAATGTCACCTCCTGTTATGAACCACCGTGGTGGTAGTTATATTGTACATGAGATCGATGAAAATTTCACCTGTTTTTGTCAACTATTTGGTGTTTTTTTTCATGCACACTTATAACATTTGATGTGACTGACTTACATGGATTCCATGTAATGAAAAAAGTCTCTCGAGCAAGCTCAAGAGACTGAATGAGAGTTTCAAATTCAATTAAATCGAAGGTAGGTTATTTTTTGTTGGGCTGAATTACCCAGTTGATGAATGTCACGTTGACGACATCGCCGCTTCCGACTGTTATTGACACTCCATCGCTAGCATTTCCATTATTGTCGCCGATGATTTGTTTCAGCTCATATTTAGCTTCGGATAACTCTGTGATGATGTAGGTCCCAGGAGCAAGGTGATCATAAGTTGCTGTAATGGTTTCGGAGATGGATTTATTATCCGCTCCATTCATTTGAACAGTGAATACATATGGGTCAGCCGTTGCCTTCCCTTTCCAGTTCAATACATCCTTAGTTACATTGATCGTGGACCAGGGAAGGACATTAACAGTGCGCGGCACTTGAATAGCGGCATTCCCTGCTGAGTCGGTATAATTGTAGGTGATGACATATGCACCCGGTACGAGGGTATCGACTACATCTCCACCGATTAAAGCTGCTCCAGTGCCATCCACGGCATCGGTCCAGACAGCGCCTGGATCAGTGTAGGAGCTTCCATATGGGACATCGTAAGGATCGGTTCCGTTCAGTGTGATTATTGGAGCAGTGGTATCCTGTACTGTCACATTGAATGTCATCGGCAAAGCGGCATTACCTGCTGAATCGGTTGCATTGCAGGTTACCAGAGTGGTTCCCAGTGCAAACTGCGATCCTGAAGCAGGATTGCAAACAACAGTCACAGCTGGATCCAGATTGTCCGCAGCAGTCGGGCTGAAGGTTACGATGGCACCAGCGGCACTTGTCGCTTCCTCTGTCATGTCTGCAAAGGCATCAATGACAGGGGGTGACGTGTCAAGTACATTGACGGTGCGTGTAACCTGGACAGCCGCATTATTATGGGTGTCCGTATAATCATAGGTGACAACATAGGAGGTGCCTGGCAGGCTTGTGTTTACAGTGTCGCCTCCAACAATGGCATTGCCGGTGCCATCTACGGCATCAGTCCAGGTTGCTCCCAGTTCAGTGTAGACGGTATCCTGATTGATGCTGATTGGATCGCCTCCATTGAGTGTTATCACCGGGGCGGTTGTGTCCTGTACAATCACATTGAAGGTTACTGGCAACGCAGGATTACCTGCGGTATCTGTGGCATTGCACGTAACCAGGGTCGAACCCAAAGGAAATTGCGATCCGGAAGGAGGTGTGCAGACCACGGTTACAACAGTATCGACACTGTCTGTTGCAGCGGGGTTGAAGCTGACAACGGCACCGCTGGCGTCAGCGGCTTCTACAGTCATGTCAGATTGAGGTGCAATTACAGGTGCAGAGGTATCTGAAACATTGACTGTACGTTTAACTTGAATTCCGACATTGCCGGCATTATCGGTATAATCGTATGTTACGACATATGGACCTGGTATGAACATATCAACCGTATTACCGCCTATGACTGCTGGTCCGGTACCATCAACAGCATCGTTCCACACAGCGCCCGGGTCATTATAGGTGCCGCCGGCTTCGACATTGTAAGGATCGGTTCCGTTCAGTGTAATTATTGGAGCAGTGGTATCCTGCACTGTCACATTGAATGTCACAGGCAATGCGGCATTGCCTGCTGTATCGGTTGCATTACAGGTTACCAGAGTGGTTCCCAGTGCAAACTGCGATCCTGAAGGCGGAGAGCAGACCACGGTCACAGCTGGATCCATATTATCCGCAGCCGTCGGGCTGAAGGTTACGATGGCACCAGCGGCACTTGTCGCTTCCTCTGTCATGTCTGCAAAGGCATCAATGACAGGGGGTGACGTGTCAAGTACATTGACGGTGCGTGTAACCTGGACAGCCGCATTATTATGGGTGTCCGTATAATCATAGGTGACAACATAGGAGGTGCCTGGCAGGCTTGTGTTTACAGTGTCGCCTCCAACAATGGCATTGCCGGTGCCATCTACGGCATCAGTCCAGGTTGCTCCCAGTTCAGTGTAGACGGTATCCTGATTGATGCTGATTGGATCGCCTCCATTGAGTGTTATCACCGGGGCGGTTGTGTCCTGTACAATCACATTGAAGGTTACTGGCAACGCAGGATTACCTGCGGTATCTGTGGCATTGCACGTAACCAAGGTCGAACCCAGCGGAAACTGAGAGCCGGATTCAGGTGTGCAGACTACATTCACAACGGAATCGACATTATCCGTTGCAGTCGGGTTGAAAGTCGCAATTGCACCAAGGGCATCTGTTGCTTCAATGATCATGTCACTCTGTGCAGCAATGACTGGTGCTTCAGTATCAGGCACTGCAGGAGGGGTGTAGTACACAGTCATACCTATATAATCAATGTATGCGGTAACCGTGTAAGTTATCTTCCTCCCACCAAAATAGAATCCAAAATTCGGACTATTGATATCCGCCGGAGTTAAGGTCTGGCCCCAAAGATCAGTTGGCCCCCCGAACGTCTTAATGCTTTCAACGGTCGACCAGTAAGTGTATAACACAGCCCGATTTGATGCATAAACATCAGCGTTGTTGATGATCAGGCAAGCCATTTCGTCATAGAACCCCGCGCCACCGCTTTTTACATGTTTCCTTTCCATGGTAACCTCAATCCCGTTAATCGTAGATCCTTCAGGGATATTGAAGTTAAAGCCTTTCACACGAACCGGCCCAGGACTCTGGACCGAGGTATTCATAGTTGCTGTATTATATAGATTGTCTGATGCAAATAGGTTTAGAGGATTTGTCCATCCGGTTGCTGTTGTACCGGCTTGTTGGCCTGTTGTATCCGCCCATGAGGTATTTGGAATCAATAACATGAGGGCAAGGACAACGACCAGCCACATCCTTAACTGGCGGTGATGTATGCAAAACATTCGTATCCCTCCTTATCATTACATACCATGCTTACCGTTTATAGGAACAGATGCCGGCCAGATTTCAATAACATCTCCACCTCCATTATCAGTTTCTCTGGCAGAACATTCCAAATATCGACCAGTACTTTGATCGGTGCCAATTGAGATAATAACAGCAACCTTATATATTACTGCACTTCGACTCCATATGATTACAATCCCCCCAAAAACAAAAACCGACCATGAATGGTCGGTTACGCTACTAGCTCACATAAGGGTCAAGCGTCCAATTAAGCCCTTAGATCATAGCTCCCACTTTGTTCTATTCATTTAATCGCATACTGTTCATATACCCTTAAAAATCACAACTAATCATTTATCACAAAACCATCATTGATCATGCTTCTCAAACAATGCAGCCAGCTGATTGCAAATCATTCGCATCATCCGGATACATATACCATACTTTAAGTATTTCATCCATTGAATCAAAGAACAGATCCACCAGTTGCGGATCGAACATCTTTCCGCTTTGCGAACGGATGTAATCGAAGGATTCCTCTAAGGACCAGGGCTCCTTGTAAATCCGCTTATGGGTCAGGGCATCGAATACATCGAGCACGGATATGATGCGTGCATTGAGGGGAATCGACAATTCTTTCAGTCGATTCGGGTACCCTGTGCCGTCCCATCTTTCATGGTGGCTCAAGGCGATTTCTGCCGCGATTTTCATTATAGGCATCGATGAATTTTCTAAAATGCAGTGACCAATCATGGAATGTTCTTTTATTTTTTCAAATTCTTCAGCGTTGAGTATCGATGGTTTTAGAAGTATCTGATCACAGACACCAATTTTACCCACATCATGCATCATGCATGCGATTTTGATTTTCTTGCACAACTCATTATCCAGACCGACATTCTTACTCATGATGAATGCATATTCCGAGACCCGCTTGATATGATGTGCTGTACTCAGATCCCTTTTCTCCACGACTTCACTGAGTGTCGATATGATTTCACGCTCAGAAATCTGAATGTTTCTGTTCAGGATGTAATTATCAAGTGCCTGTGTGATATTGGATAGGAATATCCGGATAAGATCCTGCTCGATTCCGTTGCAATAATCAATATGGATCGTACTGACTGTATCTTCATAACCCAAATGACGGCAGTGGTAATGACCGTCTTTGAATACGATCTCATCCTGAATGTTACTGTATACTACAGGTAATACGTCAAGTACTGTCGAGTCATGAAGAATCTTTACCGGTTGTTTCAGGTAAGATTCATAGCCTTCTGTGGCTGATATTGCATTGAGACCCGATTCATCCCTAACCATCACGAAGCCTTCAACCTTGCTCCGATCCCCACAGAGAATATGAAATGAAATCAGCTGCCCGAGCAGATCATCTAAAAACTCCTGTATGGACTTATCCTGAAAATCAAAAAGTTGAGCAGTGGAGTCGATGATCTGTCGAAGTCCATTGCGGTTCCTATCGATCATTATGATATCTCTGTAGCCACGGATACATGCAATCACTGAGGTGAACAGTTTCTGGGATGTCAGCTCATCCTTGCTCTTGTAGTCATTGATATCATAGTCGATGATTACTTCATCCTCAGGTGCGGAGCCGGGCTGTCCCGTTCGGAGGATGATCCGCGTGGTCCTGTTTTTCAATATGTCACGTATGTATTTTACCAAATCCAGACCGGCGGTGTTGGTCTCCATTACAACATCAATCAGAACAATAGCGATGTCGTCATGGACATTGAACACTTTCTTTGCATCTTCCAGGCTGTACGCACTTAGAAACATCATTCCATGGCCATCAAAAACCCTGTCTCTCAGGATAAGTTTTGTGACTTTATGGACTTCTTCCTCATCATCTACAATGAGTATCTTGTAGATCGGAAGCGTGGGTTTTTTTACTGGTTCATCATCTTCGGGTTCGAACTGAACAAAATCCGAATCCTCATAATCAATTTCATTGATCATGGTAACCTCCGATCTCTTAAGGAGCCCCTTAAAAAGTAACTATGATAACCATGTACCCTTGATCCAAAGCTTTAACCAGAAATTTGATTCATTGTATGATTGTGCATCTGCATGACCGTGAATTTTTACTGTTCATTTGTCAGTGGAATTGTTATCGTGAAACATGTTCCTGTGCCTTGCTCGCTTTCACAATGGATATTCCCGCCAAACTTCTGCCTGATGATGTTATACACGATATTGAGTCCCAGGCCAGTACCTCCGGAGCCTCGTTTAGTCGTGAAAAAGGGTTCATAAATACTTTTTAGGTTCTCCTCAGAAATGCCTGCGCCATTGTCAGAAATCTTCAGGATGATGTGTTTGTCCTCAATCCTGGAGAATATTTCAATCTGTCCATGTTCAATGTCACCGAAACCATGTTTTACAGCATTTGTCAACAAATTGCCGACCACTTGAGAAAACTCTCCCGGATTGCAATTGAAATGCAGATTTTCCGGTTCAACATGAATCGTGACATCATGGTTCCTCAGCTCCGGTTTCAGACTAAGGACCACCCCTTCAAGATATTCCTGGATATTTATGCTTCTTATTTCGCCCAGGCTCCTGTCCACTGCAATCTGTTTAAAGCTTCTAATCAGCTTCGAAGCACTGTTCAGATTCGTCGTGATGATCTGCGAACATTCGAGGAATACATTGATATAAGCTGTCATATCACTCTTTTTAATCTGGCCGCTTTCACCCCAATTTTTCATCCTTTTTATCTGTTGATCCAAATATGTCGCTGATGTCAGGCTGACACCTATTGGAGTATTGATCTCATGGGCGACACCTGCCACCAGATTTCCGAGATTGGCCATGCGTTCCGTCTCAATAAGCTGATTCTGAGTATCACGAAGCTCGTCCAAAGTCTTTTCAAGGCTGATGTTTGTGGCGTGAAGCTGTTGAGTGCGATCCTTCACCCGTTCCTCAAGCTGTATGTTAAGCAGTTGTATGCTTCTGTTCTTATCATTGATTTCCGTTTCACGCTTCTCTATCTTTCTCGCCATCTCTTCAAACTGCTCAAGAAGTTTTTCCATCTCCCTGAACATCTTTGGCGGAACGAGAAATGCATACTTTCCTGCAGATATCCGTTCTGCGAAATCCAGTATCTGCCGGGTTTGGCCCTTAACTCTGCGGTTGACGAGCACCAAAAGACCGAAACTTATGATCATCAGAATCATGACAGTGAACGTGATTCCCATTTTCAGATTTTCAGTTGAATCCTGCAGGAATTTTACCGATGAGAGGATCACAACAGACCATTCTGAATTGGATATCCTCTCAACATACGGAAGATACTGTCCTCCATTGACATCCGATATCTTTTGTCTGCCTGCCGGATTCGCCGCCCATTCGACAGTCAGCGACGGCTGATCATTCTGATTCATCAGCGTCAAATCCGTGCATGCAAGCCAGACACCGTTCACATCGATAATGCCGATGATGGCATCCTGACTGATCCTTTGAGACGCTAAATAAGTCTGAACCATTGTCGCTTCCATTGTTCCAACCAACTGACCTGTGCCGCAGGGAATAACGAGATCCACGACCGGTCTGCCATTTTCATAACTTACGTACTGGGACGAGAGAAAATAACCAAATCCTTTTGAAAACTCACTGCCGTACTGTTTTCCACTTAAGTCAACGCCTATCCGACCTGCGCTTCCTGGCCATCCAGCAATAACATGCCCTTCAGGGCCAGTCAGTTCAATTCTTCTGAACAGTGCCGTTACAGCTGAATTGGAGCCGATATTCTGCAAGCTTTGAACAGCTTTCCCGGAAGAGAGGACCTTTGCTCTGATATCCAAGAGTACATTCAATGGTTCCTTGAATGAAAGTGACATCTTGTCTGCCAATGCATCAGCAATAAGAACACTCGAACTCCCTGTCTGGCTGATTAGTGAGTCTTGAATCATCTTGGCAGATAAAATGCCAAAGATGATATTCGGTAGTATGGCTACCATCAGCATCGTTATCAAGATTATGGTGCTCAGATTAATGGACCTTCTTTGAGAAAGCATCGGATCACCCTGCCCTTGATTTGTTAAAAGCTGCTAACCTTTAATTCTCCATATGCAAAATTTATCCTGCAAATTCAGAAAAAATTTTCCGTGCGATGAATCAAGAAAAAGGACCTGCTTTAACAGGTCCTGAGCAGGCGTTTGCTTGAATCAATGCAAATTAATCATCAGACATTCCTTCGATATCTATATTTAAATCTATCTCTTTATTCACAGCGGAGCTTAAAACCGTCCTGAAAGTATACGGGCTCCCTTCTAAATCAAATTCCTTGAACTTCAGTCTCAATTCCTGATTGCTTGAGCTTTGGGGAATTGGTATCAGACTGTTTGAATCTGAATTTTCGACATTTGCGGATTCATTATCCCCATTTAACAGAAAGGTCTTGCTTAGATCCATTTTCAAATCGGCATCAGCATTATTCTGAATGTTTAAAACAACTATTATATTATGATCCACACTCTCGATACTCGTTAATAAGACAGACAATTGAGTGTTACTGATGGAAGCCGGAGGATCCAGAACAAACTGTGCATTACTATCCCTCTTGTCCTTTCCTTTATCTTTTTCATCCCCTCCGCGTAATCGGATCGGATTGTTGATATCCATAATGCCAGTGACAACTGTATCCTGTTCCACAGCTTCCTTTGGTTCAACCTTCTCGGCTGCCTTAGGTGACACAGTGGGCTCTGAAGCCGCCTTTGCATCTGATGCGGTATTGCCTATGATCGATGCTAAAAAAATTGCAAAAACAATCAGACTGGCAAGTAATGGCAGTGGCATCAGTCTGCTTTTTTTATCACTCTTTTTATTCTCCAGAAGCACAGTCTTAGATGGTTCATCAAAAGCTTCATGAGAATTCATCATCATGGTTTTATCATATTCTTCAACAGATATCTTGGAGCCAAGCTCTGACATCATCCGCTTTACGTCACTATAGCGGCTTGCAGGATCAACAGCAGAAGCCTTCTGAATAATCCTAATCAAATTTTTAGAAGCGTTCTCAGGGTAATTCGCATCAAACATGACCTCTGCGGGAAGGCTTCTGGATTTTCCTGTAAGCATAAAAAACATTGTGGCACCAAGGGAATAGAGATCGGTTTGGGCGTTGGACTGGGCATTCACCAGCTGCTCAGGCGCAATGTATCCCATAGAACCTAGGATCATCGTGTCGCCTTCCTGATTTTCCTTGTAGGTCCGTGCCGTTCCAAAATCAATTAGCACCACCTTGTTGAAAGGCTTTACCATTATATTCGAGGGCTTTAAATCCCTATATACTATAGGCGGATTAAAGCTGTGCAGATAATCCAATATACTGCACAGCTGCAGTGATATGTCTTCAACCAATTCTGAAGACATGGGACCATTAAGGTCAACATATTCCTTAAGTGTCATCCCTTCAACATAATCCTCTACAATATAGAGATTATCGTCTTCATGAAAAATATCAATGATCCTTATAATCCCAATATGACTCAAATTCTTTAGTATATTAGGCTCAGCAAGCAAGTCTATCTGATTCGCATGCTGGTTGTTTACCTCCTTAACAGCCCAAAGATTCCCCAATCGGCTGTTCTTGCAGAGGTAGACCGTCCCCATGCCGCCCTGTCCGAGAACCTTAATGATTTCGTATTTTCCGTCCAATAACTTTCCTTGGTTTAACATTCTCTCTCCTCAAATTTAAATACATCGTATGACAACGCACGTTTTATTAATTCTCCTCATTCATCTAAAATATATCACATAATGAGATATACGTACTCTTGTTTATGTTTCGCGTAACCACCGCAACTCATGTAACATGATCGACATCAAAAAAAGAAGAGCTGGCAATCGTTCAGTCAGCTCCTCTTTAGCATATGTTTCGTCACAACATTCCTATATTCCAAGCTTGATTGTGTCCCTGTTGGTCCGTGGTCGGCGTTCCGCCCAAGGGGCTTTTTTCCCATACTTGTCAAACAGCTTTGCTTCCAGTTCATCGCATTTTTCAGCCGGACATTTTTGCCATGTTACCTGAATCTGGTCCCGATTAGTCTCATTGATGTATTTGTTCAGGCCACTAGTGGTGTTCAACCGATAGTATTGCTGCATTTTCTTCTGAATGCCGATTTTGGCACCCCCGACCTTCATTATTTCACCGTTCATCTTTAAAATATACACTCCGGGGGTGTTGAGTTTTGATGTGGGATTCTGCACATCGCGAAGAGAACCGCTCCCGATCTGTGAGTGGCTTGACGCTTTTTTACTCATTGAAGATAACCCTCTGCCGATCATATCGAATATCCCCATATTGATGCCTCCTGTTTTTAATGGCACTTTGTTATTACCCTGAAGTGAACTCAGCAAACATGACAACATCAATACTCCTGAAGTTCTTCCTGAGAACAGGCATGAAAAAGGCATCTGCGTTTGCAGATGCCTTCGCTTTAAATATGAAAAACGTCAGGGTAACATATCATTAGTAAAACCATCTGCAATTGTCGGTGTCTGACTGGAACATTTGGATTTTGAATAATCAAATGCTTCCTCGATTGATACGGTAGAATCCGCATCACTGCTGTCAGCTTTCAACAACCCCAGACCCTCCATCATGAAGTAGTAGGTGAACTGGCCATGTCCTCCGCCCCAACTGCCTTTATATGATAAACCATTTGCAGTGCATGCCATGTTCACCACTCTGTTTGTGCTCTTTAAGACATTCATTCCGCCTGAAAGACAACTGTCAAAAATGAATGCGATGCGGCTGCCATCGTTAAACCCTTCAAACTGTCTTTTCAATTCACCATCCCAGATGTAATCAAACCCGGCGGCATCATCTGCTCCCCTCCACACGACGATGGACTGATCTACATTGCTTCTATCATAATCGTCTGCTCTTCCCTTTGCCCCATGTCCGCTAAAGAAAAACACAAGTTCGTCACCAGATTCTAACAGCGCCTTATATGTATCAACTGCAGCAAAAATATTGCTTCGTGTTGCCTCGCTATCAGTAAGCAACGTTATGTTTCCGGCACTGAAACCATATTGCTCCATCAACACGCTTTTTACAGCTAGTGCATCATCATCCCCATAGCTCAGATCACTTGATGAACCAGGATAATCGCTTATTCCGATGACAACTGCATATCTTGTTCCTGTAACCGTTGCTCCGATTATACCAGTTGCAGCAGTCACTGTTGTCTTAGCCGGCTTTTGCGGTGTCCCTTTTATTGTAGCCTTCTTCACTATTTCAACATTTTCCGCCTTTACAGGATTGCGATTTTCCTGAGCAGCATCAGACCCTCCGTAGGATGGGATGACTTGCATTGATAAGACAAGGGAAGTGATTAAAATCAATGCTGAAATTTTTCTGATTCTTTTCATTTTTTTCCTCCTCGGTTGTGCTGCTCGTTCGCCTTGGGATAAGCGTCCGGATGATTTCCCAAGGATCTATGCTCCCAACAGGTTTTTTAGTATTACCATATTACCACAATTTACATATTCATACAACAAGCGCCTTGTGAAATACTAATCCGTCAAGTCGCATAAAAGGACCTGCGAATGCAGGCCCTTAAACGGGGGCCACTCGAATAATCTAGATAGAAAGGGTGATCATCATTTTACCGCATCAAATGCATTTACCAGACCAGCCCCATAATGGTTTTCATCTCCCAAAGGCTCACTCACGGCGCCAATTATGATGGTCAAAGCATCATCATAGGACAGTTTCGGCCAATCGTCACCACCATGAGCCTTTATAATCAGAGCTACCGTACCGGTTACGTGAGGTGCCGCCATCGATGTACCGCTGTAAGTCGCATATTTTCCACCGCGTACAGTAGACAGCACAGCAACGCCAGGAGCAGATATGTCCACTTGAGGGCCTGGGGAAGAAAAATAGGCAATTTTCGAACCAATGTCCACAGCTGCAACGGCCATGACCTTATCATACGCCGCGGGGTAGTCTACATCCTCGCCATCATTGCCTGCAGCGGCTACCATAATTAGACCGGCTTGAGCAGCTTCCTTGATTGCTTCTCTGAACACAGGACTATCACTGTCTGTGCCCAGACTCATATTTACCACATCCAATTGTTTTTCGACTGCCCATTGCAGTCCCTCTATGATATCCGACAAATATCCGCTGCCTCTGGAGTTCAGGGCTTTCAGCGCATAGAGTTGGATTTGGGGACCTACACCAATGACACCGATATCATTATCGAGCGCTGCGACTGTTCCAGCAACGTGGGTGCCATGCCCATTGTCATCCGCGTAACTTTTAAACGGACTGATTAAGTTCACGCCATCAGCGACATGTAGGTCCGGGTGACCTGAATCGATGCCAGTGTCGAGGATACCAACTTTGATGCCGGCTCCTTGGTCAGTAACCTGATCAGCATTGATTGCTTTGATGCCCCATGGGATTACTTCGGCAGGCTGATTGACAGGAGGCTTCACAGGCTTGCCCAGAATCTGAACCACCTCATCCTCATAGACGGCCAGTACGTTCGGATTTTTCTTCAGGGCTTCCAGCCGGGCCTCAGGAATGCGTACGGACCTGCCGTTGATGAGTACAAGGTCGCTAATCCAGGTGAGTCCGAGGGCTTTGCCGACTTGATCCTTCTCAATCGGAGTGGAATTGTCCTTGAATACAACAATCAATTGACGATCAGGTGTTGCAGCTCCTGTCAGCAGCGCTGTCGAGAGAAGGATCAGCACCATCAGCAGTGACATGATCTTTCTGGAGTAGTACATACTCATCACCTCTTATTATGCGTTAGGTTATTATGCCCATTGATTTGTGTATTATTTATACCCTCGTTCAGAATTATAAATCTCTCATTTTCACATGTCGTTGTAATAATACGACGATCCTATGTTGGCTTACATCTCCTCCATATTCTTTGCAATCTCAAGATATCTCTCCGTCGCAGCAGCGGAGGGTTCACCCTTTCTGCATATCTGAAGGTTTTCTAATTTCCGATTCGGTCTTTCAACAACCAACCGTTCCTGATCATCAAGCTTTTCCCTCAGTGAGACAAGCGCTTCCATGAATCGCTTGTCATTCCGGGCATTTTTGTAGAACGACAAAACATAGGTATAATAAAACAGGTTATAACGCAGAAACGGGTATTCAACTTGCATGAACAATGTTCCCATACCGTAGTGGCAGGGTCCTGTGGGCACTCGGACAGTCCAGTGATCAAGAAGTGTTTCGACCGCCCGGTCAAGTTCATTGGAACCTTCATTATATCCAGCGCAACGAAATGCATCCAGCGCAACGAGTGTGACCCCAGGATTTGAAAAGTTGGTCTCCGGGCCTCGTCCGAATAAAAATTTGCTGCATCGCCAGCCGCCGTCTTCGAACCTGCTCGTAAGCAGATGCTCAAGTATCGCCTGCACTCGATGGTCGCCGGCATATCCATTTCTGCAAAGCGCTGCTGCGGCAAGCGCCGTATGACATGGATAAATCGATCCCTTAGGAGCAATCCGCACCCGTCCATCATCTTTTATGGCCTGAATTATAAGCTCTGCAGCACCTTGGAGTGCCTCGTGAGACTTTGGTACCTTCAAGTCGCTCATGATAAGCAGCGCGGTCAGCGTACTGATCGGTCGTTCGATGCCTAAGCGCCCGTCCCTGGTTGCCCAAAAATCAGCTCCATTGTCATGGCGCGTTTCAAGCAGCATATCCAGGTCCGATTTTTTCATTTCACTCATCGCTCCTTTTTAAATTGAACCGTGCAAACATTTCTTATTCGTAGTATAGTCTACATTGCACAGATGATTAAGCAGGAGGAACAGCATGGACGATTTTTCCAACAGCTCAGCACCCCAAAATCCACGAGGAACCCGAGGAGCTACCTTCCTTGTCATCGCAGCAGCAGTCCTTTGGGGAACCCTTGGAATTTATGGTAAGCTTCTGAACGGATTAGGGTTCACACCCATACAGGTGGTCCTGATCCGAGCTGTGGGCGCTTCCATTACCCTGATCCTGTTCCTGGGGCTGACCCGTCCGAAACTTCTTCAAATCCGCCTTGGAGACATTCATTATTTTATCGGAACGGGGATATTCAGCTTCGTATTCTTCAATTGGTGCTATTTCGAAGCCATCAACCGAACCTCACTGTCGATTGCCGCAATTCTCTTATATACCGCTCCAGCCCTGGTCATGGTCTTTTCCGCTATCCTATTCAAGGAGTCCTTGACCTCACGAAAGCTGATCTCCCTAAGTCTTACATTTATCGGATGCCTATTGGTCACCGTCTTTGCGCAAACGTCCGGCCAGAAAATCACGCCCCTGGGAGTCCTAATGGGTCTGGGATCCGGACTGGGCTATGCACTTTACAGCATTTTCGGGCGGTATGCACTGAAAAAATATGATTCATTGACCGTCACTGTTTACACCTTTATCTTCGCCAGCCTCGCCCTGCTTCCATTCGCCGATTCAGATATCCTGACCAGACTTTCAGATGTCAGGACCCTGGCTATCACCGTTGCCATGGGTGTGACTGCCACCGCACTTCCCTTCCTGCTCTACACAAAGGGACTGACCCGTCTTGAAACCAGCCGCGCATCAATTACTGCCACCCTTGAGCCCATCGTAGCCACGGGAATAGGAATCCTGCTTTACGGAGAACCCCTGACGCTGTTCAAGGCTTCAGGCATTTTTCTGGTGATTCTGGCAGTCGCACTGATTAGGGAAGAAAAACAAAGGGCTGACTAGGGTTGGATGTTTTACCGTATCAGTTCCGTTCGATTACGTCCGTTCTGTTTTGAAAGATACAGCGCCATATCAGCCCGTTTGATCAGCGTTTCCAAGGTGTCTCCGGGATTCATACCGGCAATTCCGATGCTGACCGAAATGATGCCCGCGCTTACAAATTCATGTTTGTTCACATGTTCCCGCAAACGTTCTGCCATTTCCCAGGCATCAGAAGAATTTGTTTCCAGAAGCATGACGATGAATTCATCACCACCCCACCGCGCTTTGATATCCGTTTGCCTGACAACGCCCTGTATGCTGGCTGTCACCCCTTTGAGCACCTCGTCTCCAACCAAGTGACCGAATGAATCGTTCACTTCCTTCAAATGATCGATATCCATTATGAGAATCGAGGTATCATGGTGATAGCGAAAAGCACGCTCCAATTCCATCTCCCCGATCTCATTGAAACCGCGCCGATTATGGATACCTGTCAGGGGATCCCGATAAGCAAGATGCTTGATTTCTTCTTCCATGATCCGCCGCTTGTCGATGTTGAATGTCAGGCCGATGAACCGGGTCACCTGCCCCTCACTATCCCGTTCTACAACGCGACCGTAGTTGCCTAGCCATATCCACGAACCATCCTTGGCAAGTACGCGCATCTCTGCCTGATATCGGGGCGTTTCTCCGGCAAAATGCGCGTTCACATCCTTCATTGCAGCTTCTAGGTCATCCGGGTGAATCTTCTTGAAGGTCTCTATGAGATTGGCTGGAAGTTCATCTCCTGAATAGCCCAGGCTTTCAAAGCTTCGTCTGTTAGTCCCGAATGTTTCTCCCGTGACAAAGTTATTCTCCCAGATATCGAAGCCCGCAGCATCAACGGCAAGCTCTGCCCGTTCCAGCTCTTTCAGTCGCTTCTCCAATTGCTCAATCCGTTCAAGTAACTCGATTTTCGTTTTCAAGGAAGATCACCCTCTTTTATAATCCGATTAGAATTTTGCGTAAATTTCATATCTAGTGGTTTCATTCTAGCGGATTGTCACTATTCTTACAATGTATACATGTTTCAAGGGCGAGAAAGGCTAGCTCGCTTTCATTGAATAGCAATGCCCCAATCTGATTCAGACGGCATAACCACAAGTGATTGCCAGTCATAAGGCTCTTCATTGAGATTCATTGTTCCAAGAGAAGGAACAAATGCCTTTGAGTACGCTCTGTCTACGCAGTACTGCATGATGCTGATCTGCGATGAGGTTGCATAGTCATGGGCCAGGACGTTGAAGTATGTCGAGCTCTTAACCGGCATCCCGTCAACTCTTTTTACGCTCCCATCTTCGTTGTACTGCCATCTTATGGAATTCAACTGATTCGTGATTGATTCAGTCCAGTTGTAGTCGCTTTCTCCTTCTGGATATATGTGGTATTCGGGATACCATGTCGAGGAGTAGCTCTCAAACATTACGCCGTCAATTGAACCTGAGACATCGTTCGAGTTACCAAGAAGCAGGTGGAAGCCCCTGTTG
The DNA here is from genome assembly GCA_964511875.1 of uncultured Peptostreptococcaceae bacterium. Lineage (GTDB taxonomy): Bacteria > Bacillota > Clostridia > Peptostreptococcales > Acidaminobacteraceae > CAZEHS01. The sequence goes on along the minus strand of CAZEHS010000021.1, from coordinate 20,727 downwards.
ATTACGATCAGCTTGTCAAAAAATGTGATATTGATTTTTTTTATCAAACTGCTCATGCCGGATGCGGAATCTACGAACTGTATGTTTGCCGAAGTATCCACCGTATCAAGGAAAACTCCATCATATCCCCTTGCGAATATAGCAGGCAGATACTGCTCAAGAACCATTTGGTGCCAAAGGGGCTTTCCAGCGTCGACATAGTAGGACCCCCAGATAGGATTCTGTATAGGTTTCCCTCTTTTATCAAGGAAGTAGATGTCTAGCGGACGTCCCCTCGAATCCTTAAGGAGTGCTGATGTCTCGCCGATCGAGAAATATCCGATCAGAAACGCATTAGGATTTTGAGACCTGATTTCATTCAGCTTCTGTACTGAAACAGCTTCAGGCTCAAGAATCAAGGCATCGTATCCGGATAGAAGTGAAGAATCCAGGAGCTGATCTGAAGCGTAGGTGCATTGATAACTTCTGATGTCGTCCCACTGGGCCGATGTGGATTCGGCAGCAATTTCAACGTCAATCACAATTGAAGTTGGAGCCTCCAGTGAATCTTTTACCATGACGGTGAATGCATCACTCCCTGAGGCGCCGTCATACGAATCATAAGTGACATTGACCTGACTCATGCCCTTTGCGTTGGTCCATACTGATAATACTGCCGTTCCCTTTGATGGTTCAGGTAGAACATCCCAAGTCATGGCACTTTTCTCTTGATCCGTCGCATTCAATGTGAAAGTGACCGGTTCGTCGGAAGTAACGATTGTCAGGGTATTGCCTTCGACTATAACCGGCGGATTGTTGAGGTGATCCGGCCTGGCAGCAAAGGTCGGAGTGGATATAGCCGACATGATCATCAAGATCACGATAAGAAGGGTTGAAACACTTTTAAGGTGCGATATGGATTTCATGAGAAATTCCTCCCCCCTTTTAAAAAGCAAAAACCGACCCCAAAAATGGTCGGTTACGCTATTAGCTCTCAAAAGGGAATAAGCGTCCAACTAATCCCTTAAGATCATCGCCCCCGCTTCAAATAAGTATTCCCTCTCAAAACGCTTGTTATGTTAATACCCATAACGATCCAAAAAAAACGGATTAACTGAAATCCTTTCATATTCATCAATCAAAGGTTCTCGTTAAAAATTATTGTCATACCATTATGCTTTGTTTATAGCTTCCAGCGGCTCCACAAACGGAAGACCGAGTTTGACGGCTGTTTCCTTGAGCGTCAGCATCCCTCGATATGTTGTCAACCCACGCCTTAAATGTAGATCTTGCTGCATGGCTTTCTCCGCACCCATGTTCGCTATCTTGAGCGCATAGGGCAGAGTACATGCAGATAACATTTGAGAAGCAGTCTCAGCAAATCCAGACGGTATGTTATCCACTGCATAGTGGAGTATTCCTTCTTCAAAGTAGATGGGATCATCGTGGGATGTACTTCTGCAGGTTTCAATGGCTCCTGCATCATCACAGGCAACGTCGACAATGACGGCGCTCTGCTTCATGAGCCTTAAATCAGCCCGCGATACCAGATGGTCTGTGCGAGTCTTTGGCCAGAGGATACAGTTGATGAGAACATCCGTGCGTTTAAGGCATGTCAACAAATTTTCCCTATTTGAATATAGGAATTCCACATTGTCAGGCAGCCTATCCTTTGCACGATCCATAGCCTTCTTATTTATATCCAGCATTGCGACCTTATTCCCGAATGCCGCTGCAAGTTCAGCAGCACCTACGCCTGACCACCCGCATCCGATGATAGTGACTTCGGGAATTGGCACGCCTACATTTCTGTTGAGAAGTAGCCCCCTTCCACCATGGACGGTCTGCGAAAAATACAGTGCTGCCAAAAAACCGCCCTTGCCCGCTAGAATGCTCATTGGCGTCAGCATTGGAAATTCTCCTTGATCGTCGTCAACATCCTCATAACATATGCCGGTAATATTCCGCTTCAATAGTTCCTTCGTCATTTCCCTATGGGCGTTTGAATGAAGATACGTCAACACGATTTGATTCTCATGGAGCAAATCATATTCAGATTCTTCAATTTCCTTAACCTTATAGAGCATATCGCAATTGCGGTACAGAGCTTCGCGAGGCGTAATTCTGGCTCCTGCTTTTTCATATTGCTCATCAGTAAAACCACTGCTAAGACCTGCATTAGACTCTATCAGCACAGTATGTCCATTATTCACAAAATTGGAAACGGCAGATGGAATAGCAGCTACACGAAATTCATTTTTTTTGATTTCCTTAGGTACGCCAATAATCATATTATTCGTTCTCCAATCTCACATTAATCGGTTCGCATAATCAAACCGATCAAAGCGATTATTTGCCATTCACTACATAGCAAGCTACAAAATGCCCTGGTGCTGTTTCAAAAAAATCCGGGTCTCTTTTACTGCATTCTTCTATGGCATAATCGCATCGTGAGGCGAAACGACAACCCGGTTTTACGTTAATGGGGCTTGTGACCTCCCCTTTTATAAGTTTAAATTCCTTATTACGCATTGTAATATCAGGTTTAGGTATCGCAGCAAGCAGAGCCTTCGTATAAGGATGCATCGGAGTGGCAAACAATTCGTCGGATGTTGTCATTTCAACGCACTTGCCTAGGTACATGACCATGATATGATCTGAAATATGTTTTACGACTGACATATCATGTGTAACGAACATGTAGGCCAGTCCCAGCTCATCCTGAATGTCCATAAGCAGGTTCAGGTTTTGTGCCTGTACGGAAACGTCAAGTGCAGAAACGGGCTCATCGCATACGATGAATTTGGGATTGAGCGACAACGCTCTGGCAATACCGATGCGCTGACGGCGTCCACCATCCAGTTCATGGGGATATGAGTTTGCACAGCGGCGGGCAAGACCAACCAAGTCCATAAGTGCCGCTGCACTATTGAACGTTTCAGTACGCGATTTATAGAGTTTGTGGATGAACATATATTCGGAAATGATCTCAATTACCGATTTTCTTGGGTCAATGCAGGAGTATGGATCCTGGAAAATGATCTGCATATCTTTACGTATCGGCCTCATCTTACCCACCGAAAAATCTGTAATATCCTTGCCGCCATAGATTATCCTGCCCGAAGTAGGCTCTAATAGTTTCAAAATGGTTCTTCCAAGTGTGGACTTACCGCAACCTGATTCGCCTACTACACCCAAAGTTTTTCCAGCATAAATTTTCAAGTTGATTCCGTCAACAGCATGGAGATGTGATCCGCCTTTAAGCTTGAACAGCTTACGTAAATCAACTGTTTCAATCAATGGTGTCAGCTGCTCGTTATCCAACATTTTCATCCTCACCTGCCTTCAGGGTTTCCTTATTGTCTCTGAATAAGTAACATGCCAGCTTATGGGTGCCGTACACAAATACTTTGGGGCGCGCCTCCAGACAAATATCCATGCAATGCTCGCATCGGGGTGCAAATACGCATCCTTTGGGAAGTTTGGACGGATCTGGCATAAGCCCCGCGATGGGACTGAGCCGTTCCGACTTTACATCCAGATTTGGAATTGAATTAAACAATCCGACCGTATAGGGATGATGTTTTTTCCCAAGGAATATGTCCTCAGCAGTACCCGCCTCGATGATGGTGCCCGCATACATGACCGCAACGTCATCGCAGGTCTGTGCCACGATGCCTAAGTCGTGAGTTATCATGAGCATTGATGTTCCGAGTCTGTCGCGAAGATCGCGTATCATCGTAAGCACCTGCGCCTGTATGGTCACATCCAAAGCAGTGGTAGGTTCATCTGCGATAAGTAATTCGGGTTCACAGGAAAGGGCCATTGCAATAACGACCCGCTGCTTCATTCCGCCCGAAAACTGATGAGGATACTCTATGCTGCGCGAGGGCATAATACCTACCATCTTCAGTGTCGCTGCAACCCGAGTGTTCACCTGTTCCTTTGACATGTCAGAATTGTGAAGGCGTACAGCCTCCGCTATCTGCTCACCAACTGATAGCACGGGATTCAAACTCGTCATCGGATCTTGAAAGACCATGGAAATACGGTTGCCTCGTACAGCCTGCATATGATGCTCATTTTTATCCAACAGGTTTTCGCCATCAAATAGAATTTCACCTTGGAGTATGCGCCCGGTTATCGATGGCAGCAAACGCAGTATCGATAAAGCGGTTGTGGTTTTGCCCGCACCTGTTTCGCCGACAAGACCCAAGGTTTTGCCTTTACCAATTGTCAGTTCTAAACTGTTGACGGCTTCCACGGTTTCCAAATCCGTCTTGTAAATGACCTTGAGGTCGCGAATTTCAAGAATATTTTTGGTTTCATTTATTCCCACAAGTAACCTCCCGGCTTATGATTTCAGGTGTGGATCCAATGCATCACGCAGACCGTCGCCCACCAAGTTTATTGAGGTAGCAGTCAATACGATTGCTGCTGCCGGGTAGAACATCAGCCAAGGTGCTGTGCGCATGAACTCGCGCGCCTCGGAAAGCATCAAACCCCACTCGGGTTGCGGTGGAGGCATCCCAAGGCCAAGAAAGCTGAGTGTAGACTCGTAAAGTATGATTTTCGCTACATTGAGTGTCGTATTTACGATTATGACACCCATGGCATTAGGGATGATGTGCGATATTATGATTCGTGCGCTGCGTGAGCCACCAGCACGGGCAGCTTCCACATAATCCTGCTCAGCCAAGTTCAGCACCTGAGAGCGAACCAAACGCACATAGTTGGTGAAATATGCCAATGTCAAAGCAATGAGCAGATTTCTGAAGTTTGCTCCGAGAGCATATACCACCGCCATGGTGAACAGGATATCAGGAACGGACATGAATATATCCAGACTACGCATAATTATACTGTCTACCTTCCCGCCGAAATATCCTGAAATCGCACCGAGGGCGCTGCCCAGAACGGCTGATGAAAATGTGGCCAGTAAAGCGATGCTCAACGAGATTCGTCCACCGTGGAGCACACGGGCCAGAGCATCGCGTCCATAACCGTCGGTGCCGAACCAGTGCTCCCATGATGGTGCAGCAAGCTGAGCGGAAAAATCCTGCTTTGTCGCTGCCTCGAAAGGCACTATCAAATCCGCCGATAACAATGCTACAGTAATAAATGCAAATATTGCCAAACCTATCACGGCACCCTTGCTTTTACTGAACCTGCGCCAAATTTCTTTAAACTGACTGGGGCGCTTGTAATTTTCCACTGCCGCGGATTCGATAGAAATGTTATCCATATTTTTTTCCACGATAGTTTACCCCTTTGTACTGGAATATTTGGCGCGTATACGCGGATCGATAAACGCATAGATGATGTCAACCAGCAACATGACCAGCGTAAAGCATATTGAAATCAGTATCGTTCCGGCGATGATTACCGGCTCGTCCTTATAGGCGATACGATCCACGATTAAACTTCCAATGCCCGGAATCGAGAAGATCTTCTCCGCTACCACAGCCCCGGCTATCAATACGCCCAAACTGAGGCCTATCTGCGTTACTACCGGAAGAAGCGCATTTCTCAAAGCGTGCTTCCATATGACAGTGCGTTCTGCAGCACCTTTTGCACGTGCTGTACGTACATAGTCCTGCCTGACAGCTTCCAGCATGGATGACTTTGTAAAACGCATGTTTTGCGCCGCCGGCGGTATGGATATGGCAAGTGCCGGCATTATGTAATGCACAAACGACCCAGTACCATATGATGGCAGCCAATTCAGCTTCAATGAAAAGAAATACAGGAGCAGTAACCCCAAAACAAATGAGGGAAAGGCAGCCATGAAGAATGCCACAAGCGAAGGTATTGTATCCATGAGGGAGTATTGTTTGACTGCGGCATATATTCCGAACGGAATACCTATGACTGCAGAGATTATTACTCCTAAAAATGCAAGTTTGATGGTTTCCAGGAATCTTGGCCAGATTTCCTGGAACACCTCCTGTTTTGTAAGGTAAGAAATTCCAAAGTCCTGATGGATAATCATGTTCTCCAGGTAGTTCAAATACTTCTGCGGAAATGGAAGATTATACCCAAGAGCCTCATTATATGCGTCAATATCAGCCTGAGGTGCACTCGTTCCAAGTATGGCGCGACCAGGATCACCTGGAGTCATACTCATAACGGTGAATATAATCAGCGTAACTCCCAGGATAGTAGGGATCAGAAACAAAATCCTCTTAATAATATATTTATACATAGTGCCTCCTTTACAGTAATTGCAGGGCATTCCCACCAGGAGGTCAGTGGGAATGCCGATGCCTGTCAATTATTCAGGAGAAGAGCAGAATCACTCTACCCATTTGAAATTATAGATATGGTAGTAAGTCGGGCTAAGACCAGCTGGATCCAGTTTGGGGGACCAGACGATGCCGACTGGCATGTGGATCAGTGGGAGTATTGTTGCTGAATCCATCACCATAGTCCAAAGCTCAGTGTAATAACCCAGACGCATCTGCTCATCAGCAGTTGATACGCCCAAATCCACAAGTTCTTCCAGCCGTTTCCAATCCAATGGACTTTTGTCATCAGCATATTTGACGACATACATGCCGGTAGACTCGGAATGCACCTGTTGGCGAATATTGTTGAAGTCATAGTTACCGCTGTCACCGAAGATACAGATATCATAATCCTGTGCATAGAGTTTAGGTGTTACCTGTGCTGCTTCAGCAACATATACTTGGGCTTTCAAGCCGACCTCGGCAAGATTCGCCTGTATGACCTGTGCTGCTTTTGCCTTTTCTGCAGTACTTGCGCCGTAGGTCATGATCGTGCCTACGTCGATGCCTGCTGTGATTTGTGCGTCTGTAAAGCCGCCCTCTTTAAGCAGCGCTTTTGCCTTGACAGCGTCAAAATCATACTTCTGGAATTTGCCGTCTGTTACAGGTGGAGAGGTTGCGACATATTCATGAGGCATGTATTCATACGCTACCGCGCCACGTCCGCTGGCAGCAGCTGAGTTGATATTATCCCTGTTGATGGCATAGAAAATTGCTTCACGTACTTTCTCATTGCCAAGGATGTTGTTGTTTGTCTTAGAGAGATAGTTTATGGCTAAAAAGCGAATGTTATTGCCCTTGGTAAGCGAATTTTGCTTTCCTGAAGCTGCAACCAGGGAATCCCATTCAGAGAGTGGCGCTTCCGTGAGGTATTCAATTTCGCCGTTTTCAAATGCGATTACAGCAGCTGAATCATCTGAGATGACGATATACTCAACGTTTTTGATATTTGCCTCACCACGCCAATAATTCTTGTAAGCGGTCAACTTCACTCCGGAAGCTACATTGTACTCGGTAAGTACGTATGGGCCTGTTCCTGCAGTATGGATAACAGTACCGAAAGCAGCACCCTGTTCCGTAACTTCACGTTCACTTGAGATCTTGATGGACCAGAAGGTGTGGGATATTGCGGAGTAAGGATGGTCAAGAGTGAACACGACTGTCTTGTCATCTTTTGCTTCAATCTTACTGATCATTGAAGTCACATAATTAAAGCGGGAATTCTTCATTGCGCGATTGTAACTGAACACAACGTCCGATGCTTTTAGCGGATCGCCGTTTTGGAAGGTAGCGTCTACCAGCGTTACGGTGTATGTAAGACCGTCGTCACTGACAACAACATCCTTTGCAAGCTGATTCTGGTATCCGCCATTTGCTTCATCAATCGTGTAGAGGCCTTCAAATACCTGTACCCACATGAGCTGCATATCATTGGTATTGGTAGTCGCTTCCCAGTCGGTAGACTGAAGGGATGCAGTTTTCCTCAGGTGCAGTACCTTGTCTTCATCTTTTGAGCCGGTTTCAACCGGTGTTGTACTGGCCGGTGTTTCAGCTTTACAGCCAGCGAATAAGGTAAGGACCATCAGGCACATCAGTAGAACCGCTGTCAATTTCTTAAAGTTCATTTCTCTTCCCCCTTTAATTTTTTTAACGTACATGAAGTTAAACTTCATTACGATAAGTAAACATTTGTTATACCGAACTATTATTGAATTCCGTCCGCTATTGCGCATCACGTTTGAGGAATGCTGTCATGCAATGTACAGAGCCCCGGCCCTTATTGATTTCAGACAAATCAAGCACATCTACCCTTATACCGGCATTTTCAAGCAATTCAACGGTTCTGGGAGCACCAATGCTGGTTACGACATGACCGGGCTCGATCGCCACAAAGTTTACAGAGTAATTATATTTCGTTTCAGTTAGGGAAGGGGTTTCAATAATGCGGTAACCTTTCTTTTTGAGAGCATCCACAACCATATAAGGAACCTGACAGGCATGAATAACTGCTACATCGGGCGAAGCAAGATTAAGCAGGCCATCAATATGCGCATGACCGTATGGGATTTGCATCGGTATGATCTCTTTAACGCCCTGACGCCTGAGCTCCTGTTCCATCTGGTCATACCCTTCGCGGTTTGCGCGTACGCTTAGGGAAAGTATGCATGTTTCGCGGTCTACCCACATTGCGTTTGCGCCTTCGAATATTCCGCAGCCCGAAATGGTCTTTACGATAGGAACACCGATGCGGCCTAGCGCTTCCGAAATATAGCGCTCTTCACCACGTCTTTCGGCCATAGCCAGTCTGGTGACAATAGCGCCTTCGGGCGTCATGAACAGTTTATCTCTACAGAAAACGGAATTGGGCCTGTCTTCCCGTCCTTTTTCTGTGTAGTAGACTGCTACCCCATGGGAACGGTAGTAATCAGCAAGATCATCATGTTGTGACTGAAATTTTTTTGCGTCTACGGGTTCACGAAAGCGAACCTTATTAAAATCAAAGTTTTCAACTTCTTTTTCTGGCCTGTGAAGTAAGACTGCTCGCAGACGGGTATACTCGGATGAGCAGCCCCAATCGCCACCCCAGTAGGGTATCATATCCTGCTCAATGCTGGTATCAAGCGCAAACCAGCGCTCGCCTGCGATTGCTTGAACATCAGGTAATGGCTGACCGTCTATGAGATGTTTTTCAAAATCAATGATATCGTTATTCATGAATACCTCCTCCTAATCTATTTTTCCGATGCTGAGTTCGGATTCATATATAGTTTTCGGAATGGGAAGTGGTTGCCGGGGGAGCCCAATCCAGTTTTCTGTCCTGAATATCGAGTATCTTCTCAGGACGAACCCAAGGCTTTCCTTGGACCGCCGATGTTTCCTCATGAGTCAGATAACCCTTATAAGCTGTAAGGCTTCTTCGCCAGAAACCGTCACGCACGCACGTTTCAACAACGCCGTTATTCAAAATACTTAGTATGAAGGGTAACATTTCAGCGGCATAAGAAACCGATGTGCTATGAGCCACGGCTCCAGGTATATTTGAAACACAGTAATGAACAATTCCGTTTACCACATAGCGGGGATTATGGTGATGTGTTTCATGGCTGCTCTCGATGGCGCCGGGATCATCGTTGCTGATATCCACAAGAACCGATCCCGGCTCCATGAGTTTCAGCATTTCCTTAGTTATTAGAAAATCTTTGCGTTGCTTTGGCCATTTGACACAGTTGAGAACCATATCGGTTTGAGGGAGAACTGAGGCGATAGTTTCTTTATTGCAAAACATTGTGTTGATTTTGCTTTTGTAATGGGCTGCCGTGGAGCGCAGAACACCGATGTCGATATCCATGACGGTGCAGTTTGCGCCTAATGCATAAAGTACCTCCAAAGCCCCTTGACCGACGACACCGGCGCCCATTATGAGTACATTCATACCGGGTGCTCCAACAAACCCGCCTACGAACTTTCCCTTGCCGCCATTTATTGTGAGCATGGACTCTAAGCCGAATAAAGCGCCCTGCTTCCCTGCCGCCTCACAATTAGGCGAACCGTAACGGTGGCAATCCTCAGCAGTAAAGGCAATGCAGCGGCTGTTGATTATGGCATCCACTTCTTCAGGGTGACCCGCAGGATGTATGCAGCCGAGTATTAGCTGATTCTCACGCATCAGTCCATATTCACTCTTCTCAAACTCCTTGACCTTTGCGACCATATCGCAGCTGCCGTATATCTCCTCCATGGTTTCAACAATTTTCGCGCCAGCCTGACCATACTGTTCATCTGTAAAATTAGAGCCTTTTCCACAATTTTTTTGGGCAAGTACTGTATGTCCCGCAGCTACAATGCTGCGAACCTCCAAGGGTGTGCATACAACCCGGTTTTCGCCCTCCTTGATGTCCTTTAATATGCCGAATACCATTACGAATCCTCCTTACTATGAAGATTGTCATGCATTATCACTACTCAAATACCGCAATATTCATGCCAAACCCTTATCCATTCAATGCAATTATCTTAGTTTTCTGAATTTTCGCATTTGACATGTGGATATCCCGTAAACCCAGGTATCGCAACAGAAACATCCAATTTTAACTTTAAGGGACAAGGGATCCGGCTGTCCATTTCACTGATATATATTTATCAAACAGCATAAAAATAGAAGCAGTGCCGTAAATGCGGCACTGCTTCCAGTAAACTCTCATGTTGCTTAAATGTTCAGAATTTTCCTAAAAAGCCGCAATTACGGCACACAAAAGCGAATCATGCCCGTTTTACGGCTTTTATTAAATCTGGGTTTTATTCAGTTTATGCTTGATCATTTTTTGCTGCAGAGTCTGACGTGGAATTTCCAAATATTCCGCTGCATTCTTAACATTGCCTTTAGAAATCAGCAACGCTTCTTTAAGAAACTTCAGTTCCATATTCTCCAATATGGTTTTCAATGGTTTCTTATTCGAAAAGGCATTATTGTGATCATATAATTTGTTGGTTCTCTGACTTTCCAATACGGTATTATCCTTGGACATATAAAGTATCGACGATTCTATGAAATTCTCAAGCTCTCGTACATTTCCCGGCCAATCATAGGTCAGCATGAAGCCGATTATTGCCGGAGATATTGAAGTGATGTTTTTTTCGAAAAGTTTATTGTATTTTCGTATGAAAAAATCCGACAGGACCTTTATATCTTCAACACGCTCCCTTAAAGGCGGGATATTGATCTTCACCACGGAAAGCCTGTAATACAAGTCATGCCGGATATGCCCTTGAGCCAAAATATCATGACTGTCAATATTTGTTGCTGCAATGATTCTCACATCAAATTTTCGTTCTTCATTCTCCCCGATTCTTCTAGCAGACCTGCTCTCAATCACCCTTAGCAGCTTTGACTGCAAATGAATAGGCATGCAGTGCAGCTCGTCCAAAAACAATGTACCCCCATCACAAGCCTCGAATAACCCTTTCTTATCAAGAGCTCCCGTATAGCTGCCTTTACTTGTACCAAAAAAAATACTTTCAATGAGGTTTTCTGGAACTGCTGAGCAATTCTGCGCTATGAACGGTTTGTCACTTCGATTTGAAGCATTGTGAATTCCCTGGGCAAACAGTTCTTTTCCTGTGCCCGTTTCTCCAGTGATGAAAATGGGAGAAGAAGATTCTGCAACGTACTTTGCCAATTCAACCAGCTCAACCATTTTTTTATCTTTGCATAGTATATCATCCAAGGTGTAGGCTGCACTAAATCCCAGGCTAAGGCATTTAGGCTTCAGGTTCATTACAGCACTGCTGTCTGATAATGGCTTTTCCTTATCGCTATTATCGTGGCCATCATTTATGGAAATTATCTTTGAAAGTTCAATTGCACCTACGATCAGCCCACCATGCTTTATCGGGAAGGATATGTTGTCTGTGGTTGTGTCTTCAAGATACAGGTTTTTAATCAATTGACCTTGGCGCTTGATCAACTTTTCCTTTTCCATGCACTCAAAAAGTGAACTGTTCGATTTGTTCAAATTGTAAAACACATCGAATAGTTTTTTTCCGACAATTGATTCTTCCATTTTCTTGTCGATAGCAGGATTGAACTTGACGGTAAAAAGAATTGTACCATCACTACTGATGATTGTAATGCCATCAATATAATCCATCGCATCATACAAAGGCATGACCATCACCTTCCTTTAGATGAATTATAATGTTTTGCTGAAAACAAGTCAATTTCGACTGCCAAACTCCACATTCCCAGTACGCCGAACTTAAAGGAATCCAAACCCCAATGCTAAAATGACAATCAATGGAGCAGGCACCCTCTTCATAAGAAGTAAAATAATCGTAAGCCCAGTCACCGCAAGATTATCAATGGAAAATCCGCTTTTTTGCATAAGAATCACCGCTGCAACTGCTATTAAGCCTCCAGCAACAGCATTTATACCCTTCAGGGAGACCTTGATTGCCTTTATTTGCTTTAAATTCTCCCATACCGGATAAACAAAATAAATGAGTAATAGTCCCGGCAAGAAAATGCCTACGCCACCAATAATCGCAGCCAAGACTTGTAGAATAACACCACCATCTCGATAAGACATACCGCCAGCGTAAGCACTAAAGCTGAACATTGGACCGGGCAACCCTTGTACGAGGCCATAGCCTGTAAGAAATTCCTGGTGTGTCATAAAAGCTCTTACATCTACAAGTTCGCTATACATCACCGGAACAACTACCTGTCCTCCTCCGAAAACTAAATATCCATACCTGTAAAAGCTTTCAAATAACGTTAATAGACGATTATCAAATACTTGACTTAAAAGCAGACCCCCAATTGCAAAGACTGCAAACGCAATAAGATACGCCCAGGGAGGATTGATTTGCACCTTATTCCAAAGATTTTTCTCCCCTGACGCTACAATACTCACCATTCCACCAAGAAAAAGCAACAACGGGAAAATCCATGGTGCATGAATAAAATACGTTATGAATGCAGCAATCACCATAAGCGTTCCTGTCATCCAATTTGTGACGACTTTTCGAGAAATCTTAAATGCTGCTACGACAATAAATCCTACAGCCATTGGTCCAATGTATCTGAGACCACTTGTAGAAATATGCAATACATCAAATATCTGATAAACAAAAGATAGTACTGTCATTACTATCAAAACTGGAAGTGACCAAACAAGCATCGTCAAAAATGCAAGCATCGGTCCACCCATCTTATACCCCACTGCAACCAGAGCTTGCGTACTTGTTGGACCAGGTAAGATACTGCAGAGGGCAACCAATTCAATAAGCTCCTCTTCTGAAAGATACTTCCTTTTCGTGACAAGTTGATCCGCAAACACGCCAATATGTGCTTCCGGTCCACCATATGATCCCAATGAACATATGAAAGCGTCCTTTAAAAATGATCTCCATTTGACTTGATGCATGATCTCGCCCCTTATTTAAATTGTTATTCTGATCAAACTCCATTGCTTAATTATACATCAGCGCATTGCATGCTTAATAGCAAATGACTGATTTTACCATACAATAGTCTACGAATATTTCAAAAAGCTGGTTAATCAACTCCGAACCGAATATAATCATTTCAAAGGTAGAACATTTCAAGTAATGCGATTCGTTAGTGAGAGAATCAGAAGGCGAGGATCTTATGGCACCCAGAAGCACTTTCGAGAAACACACTGTACCTTTACATATACATTACACGGCAGACGGCCCTCTGCCGAAGCATATCGGCACGTTCATGAAGCAAGCCGGTCCTCAGATTGGAGTTCTATTCTGGCAATGGCAATCCGACTCCGATTCGGTGGATTTCTACTCACCGGAACACCAACCGGCAAATACCCGGTATAATGCTCTGGCAGAAGCTCTTTGCAGCCTTTTACCATCATCCCGGGAAGTCACAGAGGATGATACTGCCTGCGTCACAAGTAAAGAAGTGGAGGTCATTGGGTCGGACGGCGTTGTCGAATGGATGAATGTATGCATGCAGCTGTTCTACGGACCGGAAGGCAATCTTGAACGGGCAGTTGGAAGCATGCTGGACATCACACGCTGGAAAATCAGCCCGCCTGAACCTGAGAACAATCCTGATTTTATCAATATCCTTCTGGATGCGTTGGTGAGCCCGGTCTTTTATAAGGATGCAGAACTGGTGTATAGACACTGCAACAAAGCATTTGAAGAATATTTGGGCAAATCCCGGGCGGAAATTCTCAACAGAACTGTATACGACCTCTCCCCACCTCATCTGGCAGAAATTTACAACAAAGCGGACCTGGAACTTCTGAAAGGCCGGGAATCACAGATTTACGAAACCATAGTCCGGGCAGCCGACGGGAACCAACGGAACGTTATTTTCAACAAATCACTTGTGTTCAACCATGAGGGCAAAATTACCGGCATGATCGGCATCATCAATGACATTACGGAACGGGTCCGTATGGAGACTCGTCTGCGTCGAATCATGGGCGTCAAAGATGCAATCATGGAAATCAATCGGGCAATCATGGATGTTGGCTCATTCGAACGCTTCTACGATATTGTACTGGACTGCGTAGTTTCGGCCATGCAGTCCGCAGAGGCTGGCAGCATCCAGATATTTGACACCTCGGGCAGGTTGAAGATGGTGGCTGCTAACGGACTTTTCGCAGCGACGGAAAATCCGGTGATCATCGATCTTCAAAGTTCCCTGGCTTGGAATGCAATGGCTGGGAAATCTGAAACCTGTTTTTACATTGATGACAGTCGCGAATTTGCCCGAAGTAAAGGTTTTGAGCCTCACGAAATCCTGACTCTGAACGGCATCCGGTCAATGCTGGGCGCTCCCATACTGAGCTCCGGAAACTTGATTGGTTTCATCACAGTCGGGAGCAGAGAACTTGGAGCCTACGACGAAACCGACCTGTTTGTCATGGAGTACGTACGAACACAGGTCATACAGGTCATCAACAAGCAGGCCCTCTATGAAAAAAACATCTATCTTGCACGGCATGACAGTTTGACAGGATTATTCAATCGCAGGCATTTCGAAGAACTCTTCGAAATGTCGCGAAAACGGGCCCAACGGTATGAAGAAACCTTTCACGTGGTTGTTATCGACCTGGATCACTTTAAAGACATCAATGACCGTTACGGACATCAGATCGGCGATGAGATTCTTATTGATTTTGCCAAGAACATGACGTCTTCGGTGCGGGATTCCGATATCGTAGCCCGGTATGGAGGCGATGAATTCATTCTTGTGTTTTTCAATACGACAACAGAGGCACTTTCCACAAAGTTGGAAATTTTCCGGGACCGGCTGTTGACTTCCAGTATGAAGACACAGAAAATACCGTTAACCTACGGTTTCAGTTATGGAATTTCGGAGTATCCTAAAGAAGGTACAGAATTGGATCAACTCACCCGATTGGCGGATAAAAATATGTATGTTTATAAAAATCAAGGAAAAATGCCGAGCGAATGACACCTTGATTTCTTCGCAATCGCCCCTCCGAAAAAGAAAATCCCCTCAGGAATTATCCTGAGGGTACCTTAAAAAGCAAGGCACCTTACAAAAATGCACGGTAGGGTGCCTAACATATTTCGAAAACGGGCGATAAGTATCTTGACAAATTCCGTACTCAATCCAAGGCAATTGCTGGAACTTGATTTTGCACAAAAATCATATAGTCACCATTGAACCATTGTACTCCTCGATTAAGGCCTTCAGATTTTCGAAAAACATCTTCCACTTTCTCCTCAAATCCAGGTTCGCATTCGTAGAATGAGTATGACGATTTCCCCTGTTTGTAACCAACATCGTCTCTGTTTATGGCTACTAGAACAGCTGGCATCTCACTTCCATACCATCTCTGCGACAAGTAGCAGAACAGTTGTACCAGATGCATTGTCCGAGGCACCCGGCTTGCTTTCATAGGCATCTATATGCGCAGTGATGACAATTTTCCCAGTTTTCCCTCTATTTAAGCTTGCCATGACATTGGCCGCACTGGAAGGAATTCGCCTGGCGTCAATCTTCAGCCGAGATGAAATGCCTGGAAGTGCCGCAACCGGCTCATATCTACATATTCAATTATCGCAATTTTACCCCAACTGCGGATTCCTAAACATTGCCAAGATTGAGTATAGGAAAAAGAAAAAACCGGTCAAAGTGACAACCACTTCTACCGGTCCTAAAAGTCTCCTTATTCAATTTCACCGTAGCCTCTTGTTTGAGCCATGGATGCAGCTACCGTTCGACTTTTTTCTATTGTGTTATTTGGATCGATTTTTCTATTGTGATACTCGGATCATCAGTCAAAGCGGCAGATAATACGATGAATTCATTCGCATAGCTGGATTGATCGTCAATCTCAACAGTAGCATTATTTCCTGGGTTTGAAGTGATATTAGCCATGTCCGGAATAGAATTGTCTTGATTTTTCAAACTCCATTGGACAGATTTATCTAGTACTTCTATGCCATTATCATATATATGGCTGACGTAAGATGCGTTTTGCCCCAGTTTAATTGTCGAATCTCCAGTAATAGAAATTGAGTAATTGTGTGGCACTAATTCCCCAGAAGGAGCTGCAACTGTGCTCATAATCAAAGTGGCTGCAGTCTGCGCCAACAGCCGGCCATTTATCGATGCGTGCGTACCCATAGAGATATTTGTTCCACTCATTACGATTCCTTCAAAATGTGAATCCGTTCCAATCGAAACAGTTTGACATGCCTGCCAGAAGATATTCTTAGCTTGTACTCCGCCAGATAGGATAATTTTAGTGTTAGCAGCCTGGGTAATTCCTTTTGCAATTTGGAAAATGAAGACATCGTTTGGTCCGCCATTGAGAGTGACATCCGCATTTATTAAAACACCCGTACCCCACTTGTAAACACCCGGTGTAAGTGTTTGACCGCTAATGTCTCCAGTATACATTTCGGTATAATCCGCAGCTCTTCCAGCAGCATCAGTGTACGCAGTTTCCATGTCACCAACCGCTGTTGTAAGATTACTGGAAGTTGGAGAAGCATAGTCTGCAGCGTATGCCTTTCCGGTAATTTGAGTGGAAGTTGCAAATGTATTCGAAGCATCCTGTGTGAGCGTAAATCCAGTAATGGCTGTCGCTGCAATTGGACTGACCCCTATATCTCCAGTAATAACAGAATTAGGGACTGTTGATATTCCTGTTTTTGCCAGGATCGCATAGTCGCCAGCCGTACCAAGGTTGATTGGAGCGGTTCCGACTGATGGTGTTCCACTTATCACATCAGAATAACCACTCTCCACACCTGCGTTTGCTGCGGATAATTTGAAATAATACACTGTCCCGTTTGTTAGGCCGCCAACATCATAAGTTGTAGTAGTCACTTCATCAGGAACACTGATTAAATGATAAGTTACATTATCCAGTGATGCATAGACATTATAAGATGCAGCATCTATAACTGACGACCAAGTCAATTTGATTTGTGAATCGCCCTCGGTCGCAATAAGCCCTGAGGGGGCTTCAAGAACTGTTGGAAATTCCATTCCAGTCGTTGTTGGTACGGCTGGAGCAGCAGCAAATGCTGAACTGAATGAGAGTAACACCATGGCTATAATCGAAAAAAATGACACCAGCTTTTTGAACGAGTTGCGCTTCATAATTTTCCTCCTGTTTCTTTTTCCAATCGCATAATTGCCGACTTTATTAATTTCATGACATTTTAGCAATTGCATCCTTTTGCGTGACATGTTATCTATATGCCATTTATCACGTCGTAAATAACTCCTTTCGGCAACCGGCTGCCATCTGTTTTTCAGCAAAGGCCCTATGGTTTTGCGTCTCATCCTTTCGGATGGTTTGCTCTTATCGTATGAGTTTGTGATTCAACGCAAATCATGTGTACAAGCCTATATCTTTGTCTGAGAAAAGTCAATTTTAAGAGAGTGTTTGTTTTTTCCCGCGCAATCGTTTGAAACCCTTAAAATAAAAGTCCCTCAGAAGTTACCCTGAGAGACTGAATTCGCATACCCTTATGGAATTTAAAACCTTGAAACCCACTGATTTCAGCCTATTTTCGGACTAGCAGAACGACTGTCTCAACGTGCACACTATGAGGAAACTGATCCACAGGCTGTACCGTTTTCACGGTATATCCACCCTCTGTCAGGATCGCAAGATCCCTGGCCAGGGTTGAAGGCTTGCAGGATACATAGACAACGCGATCGGGAGCCATTTCCATGATGGCATCAAGAACCGGACGCTCGCAGCCTTTGCGGGGGGGATCCACTAACACGACATCAGGCCTGATGCCTTGTTTCACCAGCTCCGGAAGTACAACTTCACCTGCACCATGGATGTATTCCACGTTGCTGATAGAGTTAAGGGCCGCATTTTCCTGCGCATCCTTCACTGCCTCCTGTACCACTTCAACACCGATCACCTTGCCGGCTGAGGGGGCCAGGAACAGGCTTATGGCACCTATTCCGCAGTACAGGTCAAGGACTGTTTCGTGCCCTTGAAGGCCGGCAAGCTCAAGTGCCTTCTCATACAGTACCTTTGTTTGAATGGGATTCACCTGGAAGAAAGACTCCGGTGATATGCGGAATGTCAGGTTATTGATGGAATCTTCCAGATAGCCGGCTCCATAGAGAATATCCGTTCTGTCTCCGAGCATGCGATGATCCTTGTGAGCGTTTCGGTTCACAAGCATTGTAACGATCTGAGGGAATTTCGCCTTTAAATCAGCTGCAACAGCCTGACTGCGCGGCATGCTCTTACCCGAAGTGACCCATACCATGAGCCATTCTCCCTTTAACGAATTGCGGAGAAGGATATGACGGATGTGTCCTGTATGGGTTTGCTCAGAATATGGCTGAATGCCATGAAGCTCCATCAGTTCCTTGACCGCTTCAAGAACCTCGGCATTGAACGGATGCTGGATCAGACATCCTTTTCCTGAGACCACCTGATGACTGCCCAACTTATAAAAACCAAGCTCCGGCTTGCCAGGAGATCCACCTGCAGGATAAAGGACCTTATTTCGGTAATGCCAAGGATCCTCCATACCGATGATCGGGGATATCACTACCTCAGGAAGCTTAGCGATCCTGTCCATGCAGGCTCGTACCTGTGATTCTTTCCACTTTAGCTGTGCCTGATAATTCATTGACTGAATCTGGCAGCCTCCGCACTGTCCTGCAATTTCACAAGGAGGATTCACTCGATCCGGGCTTGGGGTCAATATCTCAACTAAACGTCCGTGGGCATAATTTTTTTTCTGTGTCTTGATTCGGGCTGTTATTCTCTCGCCAGGCAACGCTCCCGGCACAAAAACAGCCATTCCTTCATGGCGGCCAATTCCCTCACCGTTTTCTCCGAGGTCTGTAATATCGATTGTGAGCAGGTTATTGTTTTCCATGTTTTCTCCAATTCGTCTTCAAGTGACCCTATAGGGGCTAGTGTTTTACGCTCTCATCATATGTCATTTCATTCGCTGCTGTCTATAAGGACATCAAACATTGCAAAGAGTTGTTCCCAAATCGATTTAAAAAAATTATAATGTAGATAGTAGCGCCATTCTAATAGAATATTCGAGGACTTTATGAAATATACGGCACGAAATATGTTTCTTCTGATACTGATGGGCTATTCACTAACAGCCCTTCCGCTGAATCCAGAGCTTGTCACACTTGATCTGACTCGTTTTTCTTATGAGAATGCCCTGAGGAACCAGGCAAGCCAGGGCCTTATTAACTATGCCTACGTACTGAACACTTCACAGAAACCCCTGGTGAATCCCGGCAAAACGGAATTCCTTATTCGCGCAGAAGGTGGAAAGAAACCGAAGTGGAGCGATGCACCAGAGCTCACACTTGAAATACTGTCTGATAAAAAAGTGCTCAATACTCTCAAAGGCAAGGCATTCTCGACATACGTGCCTCCATCTGAGGGTTTCAACCCCTATGAACTCAAATACACCCTGGATTTATCACGAACTGCCCTTAACCTGAACGGCAGCTCATTCACACTCCGCATCTCCTCCGCTGATCCGGCACTAAGTGATCTTGCTCCTCTCGAGATTCCTGTCCAGTATCTGGATAAGCTGAAATATGTTCCAGCAGCTTCAACTGTCCCTGAGGGCAAGCTGATAGTCACCACATATTTTTCTGACCTCACAGGGAATTTTGCCGTACCAGTCAGTAGGGAAATACCTTACTCCAGCAAGCTGTTCAGAATCGCAGTGAACCAATTGCTTACAGTACCGCCGCCTGCTATGGGCCTTAAACAGGAGCCGCTTGTTCCGAGAATCGCCTCGATCCAATATACCAACGGATTGGTAAGCTGTCAGCTGGCAGCTCCTGTTGCCCCAGCCTTGTATACGGATCCCAAGCTGGCCGTAATCGCGCAGACTACTCTCACAAACTCCATTGAAGCAATCAACAGCCCATACCGTATAAGCAAGATCCGATATAAATGGACGGGTGTTCCGCCTGTACCCGGGTGGACGACCGATGAAATCCCTTTGACCGTCAGACCCAAGGCATGGCTGGGAATCAGTGTTCTTGACAGCAACGTGCTGCTCGTCCCTACCGAAGTTCAGGATTCTTCACCGGAGGCGCTCCTCGCAATACTGAAAAAAGGGAAAGATGGAATGGTACCTACCGTACCCGGCCAGGCTGTACTGCTCGATTCGCACATGGTAGGCGACAGCATGGTACTGCGTTTCGAAACCGGCTTCCAGGGGCTTTTCTTAAATGCACCGGACCAGGCGGCTCTGCTGATTGACAGCCTTACCCATACCTTTACGACACTTCCCAATGTGAATTCCATCATATTGGAAGAAGGCACTACACGGATCCAACAGCTTGGCGGGATAACCCTTCCTGAATCATTGCCGGCGAACCCTTATGTGAACCCGGAAATTGCATTTAAAAAGTGAATCCTCAAAATATTTACGACCCGGCAGACAAACTGCCGGGTCGTAT
>CAZEHS010000020.1:0-36856 GCA_964511875.1 uncultured Peptostreptococcaceae bacterium | reverse complement strand
AATTCGCCATGGAAGTAACGCGAAAGTCCCGTTTAAATGATGACACCAGAAAACTTGCAAAAGGTTTATGATTGAAAGCTATATCGTTGGCGGCACCCAGCCGGTAGACGGTACCACCTTCGGTAAGTCCATCACGGATGGGTGTCTGGGCTGGGACCGCTCGGCACAGCTGATTGAGGAGATTGCTGAGTCCATTTGATGATAAACAGGTAGATCCGACCTTCGATAGCATTCCTATCGAAGGTTTTTGGTTTACGGCAAATTTATTTTTCTGACAAGGACTGTTTGCTTATACTGAACTTGGATATAAATGATGATATCAATAATAGTGCTGCAAAAACATCGGAAAGGCAGGAAATATAATGAACGGTCATGTTATGATAATTGATCCTTCGCAGTATGACTCGGATATGATCCGTAAACTGCTTATTGAGATGGGTGTATATCACATCACAACTGTTCAGTCCTATGAACAGTTCGTTTTAGTGGAAGAAAGCATTGATACAGCTGCGCTGATCATTATGGATATTGGTTTTCCAACTGTCGCCGAAGGGGCTAAGCTCTTGAAGCGAATCAGAGAAAATCCCAAATTCGTGAGCACGCCGATCGTTATTGCCACTGCACTGGACGAATACGATGCAAAGGGGATCGGTCTTGACTATTCAGTCGTGGATTATATCGTGAAACCCTTCAAACCGGATCGGTTCCTTAACTCGATCAGTGCTCTCTTGGTGATGCGTGAGGACTTCATATACAGGTTTACCCATACGCCGTCCATCCAGCTGTCTCCGATGGAATATATCGAAAGGGAAGTGCGTATTGCGGGTCGTCTTGAATCCTTCATGTCCCTGATTATTATCAGTCCCTTCAGTTCTTTAGATGATACCTCAGCTCCCGGAGGAATATCCGAAACATGCTTCATGCCCCAGCTGATGCTGAACACTGTACAGAAGAATCTCAGAGTCACCGATCAGGCCTTTCTCAATGACAATGGCGAAGTCCTGGCAGTACTGCCCGCAACAGATATCACCGGGGCTGAAAAAGCTCTGGAGAAAATAATCTCAGAAGTCAGGAAGCATCTCCTGAATCAGGAGTTCAAAGACTGTGATGATTATTACGGCGTTTCCGTAACCTATCCTCAGGATGGAACAACCCTCAATGAGCTGATGCAAACAGCCTTCTCCAGGATAAACAGTAAAAAGCAGCTAGAGAAAGTCACCAGCAGTGTGGATAAACGAATGGCTCAGGCGCAATATGTCTATAGGAAGAGTCAGAAATATTATTAAAATCTGACGAAAGCGGATCTGATGATTTACAACTGAGTTGAGGCAGGTGGGTCCCATGCAATGGATCTGTACACAGTGTGGTTATATTCACGAAGGGGATGCTCCACCCCGATTTTGTCCTGTCTGTCAGGCTCCTGCCGATGATTTTGTGGAGGCTGAACCGGAATATATGAAAAAGTAAACACATGGATCATTGCCACGGATAGCACGGATTGAAAATATCATATGCGTGGCAAAGTTCTTAAGCTCTAAATAATACCGGATACAATACCAACTGAGATGTGTTATCATATACGTATACCGGAAGAAATTCCGTATGAATTGCAAGATCCACAGGAGGCAAAATGATCAAGAAAGTAGTCAGAATCAGATGTGATGAATGTTTTAAGGAATTCCAGAGAGGTGATTATGTAACAGTCCTGACTCCTCGCATGGAATATCCCAACGGAATCATCGAGCATGTCTGCAGGAACTGTTATAACAAGGACTGTATCGGGCTGGCTTGCGTTGAGCGCACGGCGGAATCGCTGACAAGAGAGTGGAAGGAAACCAATGTTGAATGAGAAAGGATTTAATCAATAACAGCCAAACGCTTGAAAATGCGTTTGGCTGTTATTTTTTAAGTTGAATTTAGCAGCAGTTGTTATGACCAAGGGTATCCAGGAGCAGGTCAAGGGCCTCCAATACATGGTTCTTCCGATCATCCGGCAGGGCATCATAGACAGCCGAAAAACGGGCATCCATCCGACTTTCTATTCCGTGGAATATTTCTGATCCGCGCTCTGTAAGCGAGATGGCTATTCGGCGGCGATCTTCAGGATCCGGAAGCCTGTCAGACAGGCCCCTGATAACAAGATTATTCACCGTACGGCTAGTGGTGCTGTTGTCCAGCCCTAGAATTTCCGCCAGTTCGTTTAGGGTAAGCGTACCCGCACGACCGATTTCAACTATGGCATGGCACTGTGACATGGTCACGCCACAGCAATTCATATCGTGGTCATTCAGTGCCCCAAGCCTGCGTTCCAGATGACGGATATGCTCCCGCAGCTGCTTGGCGCCCGTTTGGTCTGTCATTGTATGTCCTCCTGTTTCAACAGCAGCCGGAGCCTCCATCAGAACCTCCGCAGTTGGGCTCTGTGCCGGTCAGAAAACCTTGGATTATCGCTGCAGCGCATCCTACGCCCTGCTTGACGTCTAAAGCCGAAACAGGGCAATTCAGGACACATGCTCCGCATTCCATGCACGCGTCACGGTCAGTAATTGAAGCCTTGCGTTCTTCGATGGAGAAAACTCTGTGAGGGCAGACCTGTGTACACATACCGCAGCCTACACAGCGGTCGCTGTCGAGTTTCAGAGTGGCCACGTTTTTAAGATAGTGGTGTTTCATAAGGTCTCCTTTCATGAGAACAGGTTAATTATGCCCTGTGCGATCATTGCAGCCCCACCGGCTGCAATGCAGAGGATCATGGGAGGCACGGAGATCCTCATTTCCTTCTGGACACCGGAAAATGATGTGTAAGTGGAGGCACCTGTGAAATTCATCCCCAGGAAGGCGGCGATGGCTGGAATCAGAAGCAAATATGCCGCTGCACCGAGTATTCCAGGCTGAAAGATGAGAATCATGGCGATAGCCCAGACCAATCCAAGAAGAGCTCCCTTCAGGGCAAACATCCGGCCTGGAATCCAGGGAAGCAGTACCGGCGTCAGAACGGCTCCGGTGAGCACGGCTCCCAGAATAGCATACAGGTCACCAGTGCCATGGACGGCGAGCCCCAGAGTGTTCAGTATGAACAGGACACCAAAGGTCAGGAGCGCATATTTCATTGCGGGGACCAGTTCCACCGGGGTCAGGACAAGCCGGTCCAGGGCGGTGAAATGAACGGTTCGCATGGCGGAACTGGCTTCCATGCCATTGCTTAAGAACATTTTGACATCACTAGCCCTGACAGGTCCATAGATCACTTTAAAACCTGACAGCCGGGTGACCTCATGTGCAGAGACTCCCGGAGCCCCTAACTGAGGGAGGATAACCGTTCGGTGGGAAACAAACTCCGGCAGCCTGGCTGTCTTGATCCGATTAACCAATTCGGCGGTGCCGAAGGTGCCTTTTCCTGCGGCACACCACACGTTGATTCCCTTGGTATCCAGTACCAGTACCCACAGGTCCGTTCCGGAAAGCTCCTTGCGCAGAGTGTCAAAGGTGAGCTTGTAGTTGGCGGTCACTAACACCGGTGAGCTCGGGGTTGGGAGGCCGATTGCATAAAGCCCCGGCTCCACCCGGTAGCTGTTTCGGTTGATTCCCCAGCGGACCATCCATGTGCCAAGAATGTCGGCTGATGTAAGTTCGGCAGTGACTGTGGGAATCGGCCCTGCGGGTGCGGCCAGAGAGCCGGTGATCCATGGGCCTTTTGGCAGAACAGACAAAGGTTTAGAAGGGGCACAGCAGGCTGAGCCTGATCCGGTATCACAGCAGGATTCGGTTTCGGGGGGGCTGGCCATAATTAAAGGTTTCATAGGTTCCTCCACAACATTCAGTGTTTTCTTATTAAATTTATTGTATAACAAAACAATTGCAAATTGCAACAAAATAAAATCATGTCAGAGAGTAACTTCATGACATTATCGACACAATTCAATTTCTTACAGGAATCGGACAAGTCGTGCAGAATTATTTCAGGAGGCACAAAAGAGGGGGTTAGCCCTGTGATTCCTTTTAATAAGCTGAAAACCGTTCGTTTCCTGATACTGCCTCTAATTTTGATTGCCTCGCTGGTCTGGCTGGATGCACCTCAGGCTTCAAAGGGATTCGAGACAGGATTATTCAACGTGGAAAGGGTCATGGAACATATCAGGATCCTTTCATCTGCGGAATATTCGGGGAGAATGACAGGTACTCCAGGCAATGATCAGGCTGTGGCCTATATCCGCCGGCATTTGGAATCGGTGGGGATCAAACCTGTTCCGAATAAAGGCTATGATCAGAAATTCGAAACGCTGGTGCCCCGTTACGGAACACAAGCGGTGTTCCAATACCAGAAAACGGCCGGTGAAACGACTTCATTCAAGCAGTATTCAGATTACCGGATGGTTTCTTCCGGGATGGGCGGCAGCATCGATTTTACTGGGGAGCTGCTCTTTGCTGACTTATATCTGTACGACCTTCCTCCTGAGGTTTTGAAGGATCGTGTCATCATCATGGAATCTGCGGCATTGTCGGAGGAGACCCTCCAATATGCGTTGAAAAATGGTGCAAAAGGCATTTTCAGTTATATCTACAACTATGGTACTGATACAGGAACACTGGTAAAAATAAAAAGCACCAGCGTGTTAGGTAAAAAGGGGCCTGTACTGGGGGTGGGTATGATTTCCCAGGCCATGTATAATTCCCTGAAGCTGGAGGCGGAGGCCCATCCTCTTGACGTTGGTGTACCCCAACGGACCGGCATGGTCATCGGCATCGTTCCGAATGTCCGCATCAGGCAGGATATCAGATTTGATACCGTTGAAGCGGCGAATATCATCGGTATGATTCCCGGGACCAAGACGGATGAATTCCTTCTTATCGGAGCACACATGGACCATGTCGGGGCAGGGGCCGGTGAGGACTACTTCCCGGGAGCCCTTGATAACGCTTCCGGGACGGCCATGATTCTGGAAATCGCCAGACTCTGCGCGCAGCAGGATCTGCGCCCGGATAAAACGATTCTGCTGGCCGCCTGGAATTCTGAAGAATCCGGATTGGCGGGTTCGGCCTATTATGCCGCGCATCCGATGGTCCCGCTGGCAGAGACCGAGGTCATCAATCTGGACATGGTCGGGGGGCAGGGAGTCCCTAAAATCCTAGTCGGTCCTGGAAACACCGAGTCTCAGGTACTTGGATCCCGAATCATGCAGATCGGGGAAGACCTATCACTGGATCTCAAGCGTGAACCGATGGACGGCAGTGACCATATGTCATTTGCCCGTACAGGGAATAGGGCTGTCATGATCCATCAGGGAGACCTGTTCCTGCATCAGCAGGGGGATACGATCAGTAACATTGACTCGGAGAATCTTAATAGGATCGGACTGCTGATGGGAAACATCCTGAAAAGAGATGCTTATGGCGAAAGCAAGCCGGATTATTTTACAGGGCTTGAAAAAACAGCCATCAGCCTATTTTTGAGTTTAGCCCTATTCGCGTACGGGGTTGAAATATGGCATCTGAATTTTCCGGAACACAAGATCGGCAGAGTCTCCTCCGAGTCCCTGTATTTCAGCACTTCCTATCAGCTGGGAAGCAAATTGCTTCAGGTGGCTATCCCTGCCTCCATCCTCATCCTTCTCGTTACCATAGCGCAGCTGCCCCGGGATCTGAACCTGATTGCCGTTAACGGTCACTGGGATACGAACTTTTCAGGATACCTGACGCTCAAGAAAACGGTCTTTTATTTACGGAGCCTTTTACAGAACGGATTCGGGGATACTCTGGGAGGCGCCTCTGTGGCGGGAATCATCCGAAGCGCTTTCCTGAACAGCTTCATGCTGCTGGGGGTGTCAGTGGCTCTTTCGCTGCCGATCGGGGTCCTCAAGGGTCTCTTTGACGCATACTCCTCCCGGCGGGATAGCGAGCTCAGAAGTTTCTCAAGCGTCGTCCTGCTATCCGTGCCCGATGTCCTGTGGATTTTCATGGCCTCCAGCGCTATGATCCTAGTGGGCGGAAGTCCGATGTTCGCTGCCTTTCTACCGGTAAGTTTCCTTAGGGGGTGGCTCCTTCCCCTGGTCACCCTGTCCATCATGCCCTCAATTTACATCAGCCGCATCGCTTTTGTAGGATTCCGGCATGAACTGAATAAGCCATATATTTCTGCCCTGAAGGCAAAGGGCGCTTCCAAACGGAGGATTTTTTTCAGTCATCTTCTAAGGCCGGTTTTTGAAAGGTCTTTCGGCGCCATGAGGGGGCTCATCGCGGTCCTGATATCCAATCTCATCGTCATTGAATATCTTTTCGATTACAAGGGTCTGGCGAATTATATCCTGCAGGCCGACAAATCCCAGGACAAGCTCACTTTCGTCAGTCTGATCCTCAGCATGACGGTGCTTTATGTCCTGATGATTGTTTCCTGCATGATGCTTCAGCATACGACCGAAACACATAAAGGGGGCGGAAACCGATGAAGAATTGGTCTCTGCAGCTGAAGATCGGCTCTATCGTGATCCTGATATTGTTAGCGATGGTTTTGTTTCCGGTGCTATTCACCCGCATAAATCCTTACAGTACTGAAAGCATGCGGGCTGCCTCGGATTCCCAGGGGCATTTCATCATAGAGAACGCGCCGTTTCCTCCGCAGTCTGGCATTTTACTCGGAACAGATGAAGTTGGCAGGCATATCTGGCCGCTGCTCGTTTACGGGACAAAGCTGACGATGCTGCTGGCTTTTCTCATCGTGGCCGGACGCTTTTTAATCGCTCTGCCCATGGGATTTTCAGCAGGTTTCGGCAGTATCCTTGCCCGGACCGTCATCCAGCAGTTCAGCGTGATTTTTGGGACCATACCGGCACTTCTTCTTTGCATCATCCTCTTGAAAATGAACTTCTTCACTGAATTGGAGAAAAATCCATCAATCATTGCTTTTGTCCTCATTCTCACCATCGTAGGGTGGGGCAGGCTCGGGCAGGTGATTCAGAGCCGGGTCGAAACGCTCTTGAAGGAGCCTTTCATCCAGGGTGAAATCGCCATTGGCAAAAACCGGTTTCAAATTGCTGCCGGAACCCTATTGAACCATCTCATGCCGGAACTGTTGGTATTCTTTTCACTTGAAATGGCCAGAGCCCTGACGCTGCTTCTTCAGCTGGGAGTATTCGGTGTGTTCGTCGGGAATGTCCGATTCATCGAGGATACCGATCAGGGCGTCATCAAGACCATGAATATTTCCTACGAACCGGAATGGGCCAGCATGCTGGGCGCCGCGCGGAACAACATCCGGTTCGCACCTTGGACCGTCTTTTTTCCGGCTCTGGCATTCTTTATCAGCGTGATGGGGTTGAACGCCTTTGGCGAAGGGATGCGGTCAGTCTTGCAGCGGAAAACAGATTCAGTCAGGCTCGCCTTCGAGGGGATGAAACACAGGAGAATCCTGGCAGCAGCCCTTTGTGCACTGATTGTCGCCTACAATGTGGTTCCGGCTGTATACCGGTCACAGCTCTTCATGTTGGATGATACCCTGGCTGAATCTCTGGTTCTGGAGGATGCACCGGTGGTCATAGGAAATGCCAATGCAGCTCTGACAGCAATCTGGATTGCAGAGGAACTGAAGAAACGAGGACTGTACACGCTCAACAGCAGCAG
The DNA here is from genome assembly GCA_964511875.1 of uncultured Peptostreptococcaceae bacterium. Lineage (GTDB taxonomy): Bacteria > Bacillota > Clostridia > Peptostreptococcales > Acidaminobacteraceae > CAZEHS01. The sequence goes on along the minus strand of CAZEHS010000020.1, from coordinate 29,242 downwards.
CTACATCCATGATTACAAGATTGTGCCTGCTTTCTACCCTGCCAGCCAGAAGGTTGGACTCAACCGGAGCGGAAAAAATCAGAGCCTGCGTCCCGAATCTGATTTTCAGTGGATTTCCTTCGGCAGCTTCAACATCAGCGGAATCCTGCAGGATTATTCCCATCAGGACCTCTATCAGATGGATGCCGCGGACGTTAAGCAACCCGGAATTCTCTTGTTGGATACGGCCTTCTACAATCGGGAAAGCATCCTGTATCTGACCCAGCGGCTTGCCGGATTCCCGAATGTCCGGGGGATCGTCTGGCTGACAGACATGCAGGATTTGAGGGTGGAGCAGATCGGAGCCGGCAGTTTTCGTGTTCCAGCACTGTATCTGGACCGGTCCCTGATTGACAGGGGAAACCAGGGCGCTGTCGAAATCATCCTTCAGATCGATTCGGGGCGAATCGATGGCCGCGGGAAGAATATCCTGGCCTACACACCAGGGGTCAGTGAACGCATGGGAGAAGATGCGATCCTGTACGGCTTTTCGTATAATGCGTTGACACCGGAAGAAACGCGGATCAAGCTGAATTATAGCTTTGCAGTCATCGATGCCCTGAGGAAGGACTACGGCAGCCGGAACAGGACAATGATCGTCGCTTTCTTTGATGGCACTCTGAGTGATGATTTCAACGGAATGAAAGCCTATGTCGAAGAAAAGCCCTATTCACAGAAAAAGACCCTCTTATTCATGGATATGACGCGGGTTGAGGGCATACCGGCCGGGCAGCTGATCATGGACCGGAAGCAGTCGCCCATCACCCGGTACTATGCCTACACGTTTGCGATCCAGCTAGATGAAAAAAAGAAACAGCTCGGGTGGTATCCGGACCAGCTCCGTGCCTCCAACGAATCAGATACGCAGTTATTCATCAAACAGGGAACTCCAACGCTGATTTTGGGACTCAAAGCGCCCAAACAGGGTGAAGGGACGGTCACATTGGATAAACTCGGAAAAGCGCTGATCCAAGTGATTTCTGCGAACAATTACTAGGAGGATCCATGGTGCCATTGTTGGAAATCAGGAATCTGAAAGTTGCTTTTCAAAGTGCCGGCAGCCGGCTGGAAGTCGTCCGGGGAGTGGATATCTGCCTGGAACGTGGAGAAATCCTTGGGATGTTGGGTGAATCCGGATCGGGGAAATCTGTTTCTGCTTCCACCATTGCGATGCTTATTGATTCTGGTGACGGACATGTGTCTGCGGATCGGCAGATGTTCGACGGGCAGTCCCTTGCGGATGCATCGGAGAAGGAACTGTGCGCCCTGCGCGGCAAACGGATTGCCTATATATTCCAGAATCCTGTTGAAGCACTGAGCCCCAATAAAAGAATCCGGGAACAGTTCCACGAGGGTTTCATCATCCATCATATCCCATATAGCGAGGAGCTCATCGAGCATAATCTCCTTGAAGTCGGCCTTGAGAATCCGGAAATCATTCTCAGCATGTATCCTCATCAGCTGAGCGGAGGAGAGGCTCAGCGGGTCATGATCGCCATGGCTGTGGCTCTGAAACCGGACCTGCTGATAGCGGATGAGCCCACCAGTTCCGTTGATGCCTCACTGCGGGACCGCATCATTGAGCTGCTGAGGGCAATCAATCGCAAACACGGCATTTCCATGCTGGTGATCACTCATGATTACGATGTGGTCAAAGCCCTCTGTCATAGGGTCATTGTCCTTTACGGCGGTCTCGTGATGGAGGCCTGCTCGGTTCAGGAACTCATGTCGCGCCCGTTTCATCCCTATGCATCGGAGCTCATGGCGTGTGTCCAGTCCATCAATTCAGGCGGCAGACTGCTGCATACCTTGGAGGGAACGCCCCTCGATCCCGCTGATTTCAGGGATGCATGCCCTTTTCTGAAGCGGTGTGCACGCCGCCAACTCCTCTGTGAGGCCGGTATACCGGCGCTGCGGATGAGCGGCAGCCGGTCTGTCCGGTGTCTGTATCCTCTTGCTGATGAGGAGGGTTCCCATGCATAGCACAATCCTCAGTGTCCGTGATGTTTCCAAACACTTCATCATCAAGCGGGATCTTCTGTCACCGAAGTACCGCATTCAGGCTGTAAGAGGTGTCTCCTTCGATCTTGCCGCGGGGGAGATTCTAGGCCTCATCGGGGAGAGCGGCAGCGGTAAGACCACCCTCAGCAGCATCATCCTGAATCTTATGAAACCGGATGAAGGGGAGGTTCTGTTCAACGGGTATCCAGTCCACCTATTGGAGGGGAACCCGCTGAAACAGATGCGCAAGGAGCTTCAAATCGTATTCCAGGCCAGCTACGGTGCGCTGGATCCCATCCGTTCAGTGATCAGGCTTGTGGGTGATCCGCTGGTCCTTCACCAGATCCCTTTTGAGGGATCGCTGGAGCAGGAGGTCGTCAGACTGCTGGACCAGGTCGGCCTGGGTGAGAGTGTCCTCTACAAACGGCCAGGTCAGCTCAGCGGCGGTCAAAAGCAGCGGGTCGGAATTGCCAGAGCCATTGCTACCAGGCCGTCACTGCTGGTGCTGGATGAGCCGGTCTCGGCCCTGGATGTCTCTGTTCAGGGGCAGATCGTGAATCTGTTGATGCAGCTTAAAGAAGAGATGGGCCTTACCTACCTCTTCATCACCCATGACCTGAAAATCGCAAGACACCTCTGTGACAGGCTGGCCGTGATGCATCAGGGCCAGCTCGTAGAAATCGGTGACACCGAACAGGTTATCCAGGCGCCACGGGCAGAGTACACGCGAAAATTGATGGATGGTATGCATATCGAGACTCAATGACTCGGAAGGAGAGGATTCAAATGATCACTACTGATTCAGTTTCTTACGATAAGAAAGAATGGAAAAAGGATGAGAAACGTTATTATCTGCCAAAAGAGAAACCGGAGTGCGTCGATATCCCACCCATGACGTTCTTTGTCCTGGAAGGGCGCGGGAATCCGAATGATGCTTTTTTCAGCGAATACATCGAAGCTTTATATGCCGCATCCTATGGCCTTCGGATGTCTTATAAGAGCAAGAAAGTTCCTGAGGGATATTTTGAGTATACGGTCTATCCGCTGGAAGGGGTTTGGGATCTGTCAGAGGCCGGGAAGGCGCAACTGGGCGATGAAAAGGACAAGGCCGATGAGGGAGTGTCGATAGCCCATCTTAAGGATGAATTTATTTTCAAGCTGATGATCCGGCAGCCTGAATTCGTAACAGAAGCTTGGACCCGTGAAAACCTGCCTCTTATAGCAAAGAAAAAAGGAAACCCGCTGATTGATAAAATCCGTCTGGTTACTTTTATCGAAGGCAAATGTGTCCAGATGCTCCACTGCGGCCCTTACGACAGCGAGCCCGAAAGCTTTGTATCCATGGAAGCCTTTTGCAGGGACCAGGGTTTAAAACGCATAGAAAAATCCCACCGGGAAATCTACCTGTCAGATGCACGGAAAGTGCCGGCTGAAAAGCTGAAAACAGTCCTGCGCATCAGGGTGGAATAATCTGTAAGAAAGTTGGTTGGCCAGGCTCATGTTTAATCATCAGAAAAGGGGGTATGCATTTAGTCAGGATGAACCAGACACGGATACAATCAGGAGGTAACCATGGATTATTTAATTGAACTAGAGGAACAGGCTGAACTGCCGACATTGTCTGTGCGCAGGCGCAGCGCGGTTCAAGACCTCTCGGCGGTGCTTGGACCGGCCTACGGCGAGATCATGACGTTTGCAGACATGCAGGGTCTCAGCATCCAGGGTCCCGCATATGTGATCTACTACAACATGGATATGGACGATCTGGATTTGGAGATTGGATTCGTTGCAGGGGAAAAGGTTCCAGGGAATGATTCCATCCAGAGCAGTGTAATCCCTGCCGGGAAATATGTCTCTTCCATGCATGCCGGTCCCTATGCGGAAATGGTTCCCCTATACGAGGCTATGATGGCTTTCATGAAGGAACACAGCCTGCCCCCCTCCGGTCCGGCGATTGAATTTTACTACAACTCGCCCATGGAGGTGCCGGAAAGTGAGCTGAAAACCAAGGTGATGTTGGGTGTTGCATCGGAATGACGGGTACAAATGACGGAAAATGAACGGATGACAGCCTCCTGACGGATAATTCGACAGGAGGCTGTTCTGTTGATTTCTTTAGGAATAATAAAATGTACGGATCAGGTGAACCTTTCTTCCTGTTGGTTACTCTTAGAGGAGAAAGCGGGAGGTGTTGGCGTGAATAGAGCGGATTTAGTCAGACAAGCGAAGAAAGGGGATAAGGATGCTCTGGTACAGATGGTTATGGCCGAGAAGACCGCCTTCTACCAGCTTGCGTACTCCTATCTGAGGAACCGGGAGGATTCGATGGATGCCTTGAGCGACATGATTCTGGTCCTCTACGAAAAGATTTCCCAGTTGAACAATGAAGAGGCGTTCTACAGCTGGAGCAAGACAATCCTGGTCAATCGGTGCAAGCAGATTCTGAAGCTTCGGAAGAGGACGGAAACCTGCGATGACAGCACGAATTCAGAATTGGAGAACGCAGGTACGGCAGATGTCTCCCTCCGTCAGGTGGAACACCGTATGGTCCTGGAAAAGCCATTTTCAAAGCTGAGTGACAATCATCAGGATGTAATCCGTCTTTTTTATTACCTGGATTACAATCAGGAAACCATAGCGAAAATCCTGAAGATTCCGGTCGGGACCGTCAAGTCACGGCTGTCCAATGGTTTGAAGCAGTTGAGACTACTCATGGGGGGTGAAGGGAATGATTGATGTTGAAGCCTTGCTGGAAGCGGAACGCAAGCATGTTCAGTCGGTGGAAGTGCCTGAGCACCTCGAGCAGCGTCTGAGAAATGCTTTGGATGTTCCTGCCAAGCGAAGATTACCAAGGCTGCGGAGGTTTCGGTTAGCCGTTGCTCTGGTGATGATCCTGCTATTCAGTTATCCGATGGATGCACTCATTTATCAGGGAAAACGCCTGGTAGACTACGAACCCCTGATGGATTCGTCCCTTAAGACTCTCAGTGTCAGCCGCCAAGGCCAGGTCATCGGCGAAGCCAGAACTCTGCAGGACGGATCGGTTCTTACCCTGGACTCCCTGATGCTGGACGATAACCAGATGATTCTGTTCTACTCCGTGGCTAACCCTGATGGCGCGGCAGAAGCAGAGCCAGGATTCTGTCAGGTCGAGTTCAAGGGGCAATTCGGCACCTATAGTCCGAACAGTTCTTCAGGCCAGGTTTCCAGTGACCATACGCGGCTTCAGGTCATTGCTTACTATGACACACCTTTTTTACTGGAAAAGAACCTGACTGCAGCCTTGATGGATGCGCACTCCTTCCAGCCGAAAGCAGAACCCCTTGTAGTGAAGCTGAAATGGAATGAGGCGATGGGGCACTCCCTTAAGGCGAATCTGACATCCGAGTTCAAACTTCCCGGCACGACGATTAAGCTCAAATCCATCCAGGCAAGTCCGACTACCACAGTGCTGAAGGGTTCGATCCAGAGCCTGTCGGAACTGGCTTTCGATCAAATCAGGGGGCAACGTCAAATGCCTTGGGGACTGGAGCTCCAGCTGCTTGCCGATGGGGTGCCTCTTTCCTCACAAAGTTCCGGAATGCGTACCGATATGCAGGGAATCACTTTTTCATACCATTATGGACCCTTGCCCCAAGACCTTAAACATCTGGAAGCACGGTTGGTCCAATACGATGCAGAACATGAGGTGGACCACACTCTTGCCCTGCAGGAAGGCAGTCTTCCCGCGACGACAGAAGTTTCCGGGAGATCCGTCACAATCGAAAGTGTTGACAAGGTCAACGGCAGCACACGCGTCACCCTTTCCACTGAAGCCGATGTCCTGTTGTCCCGCGTGGCCCTGCTCATCGGGGATCAGTCCGTGGATCTGAAGGAAACCATCGGGTCCAGCGAGATAAAACTGGCGGATGGAACCATCCGACATACCAGAACCCTGGTATTCCCGGAGGAAGGTGAAGCCGCTTCACTGAAAATCAGCCGCATCAGATATATGGAGAACAGTTCTCAGACGGTAGATATTCCCCTAAACTGATGAAAAGCCAGCAATCCGAATCTTCCTCGGTTCGCTGGCTTTTGTTCTTTGCGCATCTTTTTTCCAAATTGGGGGTATGTTATAGTCGTATCATATAGAAAATTCTTGACCGAAATTCATTATATAGGAGGCCGTCATGGGAATCGAAAGTGTGAAAGCTCAGTTTCAGTCAGAAAACCGGAATTTATCCGTGCGTGAATTCGAGGTTAGCACAGCCACTGTTGGAGAGGCTGCGGAAGCATTAGGGGTGGAGCCTGGTATGATTGCCAAGACCATGGCGCTCCGGCTGCCGGACCGGGATATCATACTGGTGGCCAAGGGGGATACCCGGCTGGACAACAAGAAATGCAAGGCGGCCTTCGGGACCAAGGCTCGGATGATCAGCCTGGATGAAGTGGAATCAGTGACCGGCCATCCGGTGGGCGGAGTGTGTCCGTTTGGGCTTGTTCGGCCCCTGGCAATCTATCTGGATGAATCTCTGAAGGTATATGATGTAGTCTATCCTGCCGGGGGCACGCCAAGTTCCGCAGTACGGATTACACCGGCCGAACTGGAACAGGTAACCGGTGGGCAATGGGTCAGTGTCTGCGAATAAGATCATCAATTTCATACAATACCGCTTCTGGTTTCCGCCGTATAATGGGAATCGGAGGTGAAAAGAATGAAATGTGTTATCATTATGGACGGTTCATTGCCAAAAGGGCTTGCCGCCAACACTGCTGCCGCTCTGGGGCTGAGCATTGGAAACCATGTGTCTGGGCTGATTGGACCGGATATGATGGATTTTGGCGGGGAGATTCATAAGGGAATCACGGCGATTCCCATTCCGATACTGGATGCTGAAAGACCTTTGATCAGGCAGGTATACCAGCAAAGCAGGAATTATGCCGACGTGGTGGCCCTCGGTTTCGATACGGTCGCTCAGGGCTGCAACAGCTACGCGGAATACATGGCACTTGTTTCTGAATCGACTGTTGGGGAGATGGACTTCATCGGAATCTGCCTGTATGGTCCCCGCAAAAAAATCAACAGCCTGTGTGGACAAATGAAGCTGCTGAGATGAAGTGACCTTAGCATCGGTTGAAGTGAACCTGAATGGAGTGATCAAGATGGGCTATGTACGTTATTATAAGAACCCCGTATACCCATTCTTCACAGTCAAAAAATGCATCGGCCAATCCCACGCGTCTCGGAAGCATTTTCATAACCAACTGGCCATATCTTTTGTAACGGGGGGCAGCAGCCTTTTCCGTTTTGGTGAGGATGAGTATCATATTCATGCAGGCCAATTGGTGTTGATTGCCCCGGGTTTTGTCCATCAGTGTTTGCCGGATGAGGTAGAAGCGTGGAGTTTCCAGATGATCTTCGTGGAGGAATCGTGGCTCGAATCCAATGGAATCACTGGTGAATCCCAGCCCTGCTTCCTTGTTAAGGATCTCAGTGCAGCGGAATTCAGGGTTCTGGAAAGTCATTTCCAGGCCCTGTGCAGGACGGATGGGTTTTATGAGGACGCACTCTTCTCAATCGTTGGTATGGCGATGTCGGAGGACGAGAGCAGCATCATGAACCTTCAAGCATCAGATCTGGCCAATGAAGGGATCCTGAGAGCCAGCGCTTACATTAGGGGGCATCTGGCGGAGGCCGTGCGACTGGATGATCTGGCCGAAGTGGCCGGAATGAACAAATTCATGCTGATCCGCTGCTTCACCAAAGCATACAACACCACACCCCATGCCTGGCAGAACATGCTCAGGATGGATGAAGCCCGGCGCTTGCTGGAAGCGGGGAATACTATTGCAGATGCGGCACTGGCCGCTGGATTTTACGATCAGAGCCATTTCAGCAGAAGTTTCAAGGAAAGCTTCGGGATCACACCAAGGCAGTTCACTGCAGTAGACAAGATGGGTTCATAAAAGCCAGCGATCCGTATGTTTTTCCGGAACGCTGGCTTCTCATCGTACTTCATTTAGAAGACGCATTCACCTGTTGCAGTCTCTGATATACTCCCAGATATGCCGGTAATAACCCTGGGTCTCCTCTGACAGGAACTGCCCTGTAATCTGAGGATTATCCAGAACCTTTTGGATATGAATTCCGCCGTTATAGTTCTTTACGATGGTGAAACCAAGGAAACGGGAATGGATGGCTCCCACAGGGCAACCGTACACACACCGCATGCAAAAAATGCAACGGGCTCCAAATCGGATGCGGCCTTGATCCATGCGGATATTGCCGGTAGGGCACTGTTTGGCGCAGAGACCGCAAGAGGTACAGCTGTTATTGGATCGGAGAGTCAGGCCGAACTGTCGGGCGCCAAGCTCTTCTTCCAGGAAGTATACACCTCTGCAAAGTCCCTTCAATAGCCAAGGCATGTTCAGTTCACGACGGGTACCGGACAGAATTTCACCCGCATCCTTAATGCTTTTGGACTGGGCAGCCCGGTAGAGCTGCAGTACCAGATCATCCTCCCAACGAATCAGGAAATTCACCGCCATGGCATATTGGGATTCATGGATTATGTCCATTCCCTTACGACGGAGGATGCGGATCAGTGGTTTTGAGGCATTGTTATTGAGCCAGTGGGGGTCTCCACAGCACTGGAACACGAAACCCTTTCGACCGGTAAGGTCAGGAAGCAGTTTGGCGAATTCTCTGGGGATTCGTGTACACCCCAGCCCAAGAACCGGATGGCCGAAACCAATTAGATCGTATGAACTCAGATCGGGGACTTTTCTCTTTTTCGTATACGAATCCATCGTTTCCAGGAACACTTGGTGCCCCCTGCTCTCCATTGCGGTTTTTAGAAATTCAGAAATCAGGGCGGTATTCCCTGTCCCGGAGAAGTAGAAGATTCCAATGCGGCTCATAAGGGCTCCTTAATTCAATGAAAGGGATCAGTCGTCAGCTTTCCCTGCTGAGCAGCTTTCAGATCGCTTAGAAAGGCTTCAACAGCCTCTGCCGGTGTTGCCCACGATGTGACAAGACGGATTGAAGACTGGGTGTCATCAATCTTCGACCAAACATAGAAGGCGTACTTTTCTTCCATCCGAGTAATGATTTCATTAGGGAGGATCGGAAAAATCTGGTTGGAAGGGGAATGGGTGAGGAAGGGGTATCCCATCCGGGCGACTTCAGTCCGAAGGCGGCGGGCCATAATGTTAGCATGCTCTGCCATCTGAAAAAAAAGGTCATCCCGGAACAGTTCATAGAACTGAATACCCAGAAGACGCCCCTTTGCCAGCAGAGCACCCTTCTGTTTGATATGGAAACGGAAATCTTCCTTAAGGGAATCCAGGCAGATGACCAGTGCTTCACCCATCAGGGCACCATTCTTCGTGCCGCCGATGTAGAATGCATCGGTAAGCTCAGCCAGATCGGCCAGGGTAAGGTCGTTTTCCTCAGAGCACAGTGCGGATCCCAATCGAGCGCCGTCCAGGTAGAGATAGAGGCCTTTCTCCCGACAGAAACTGCTTAGAGCCTGAAGTTCGCTTTTGATATAAATAGAGCCGATTTCTGTGGAGTTTGATATGTAGACCAGCTTCGGCTTGACCATGTGCTCGTCGGTATGGCAGTCCAATGCAGCTTGTACGTGGCTTGGATTAAGCTTTCCATCTGCAACATCAATGGATATGACCTTATGGCCCGTTGCTTCGATCGCACCGGTTTCGTGCACAAGAATGTGACCGGTACAGGCGGAAACTGCAGCTTCATGAGGGCGAAGGAAGGCGGATAGAGCGGTCAGGTTAGTCTGAGTTCCGCCGGGAAACAGATGGACGTCCACATCCGGGCTGTTCATTTTCTCTTTAAGGACTGCCGAGGCTTTTTCGGTATAGGGATCCTCGCCGTAACCATCAGCCTGCTCCATATTCGACTCAATCAGAGCATTCAGAATCCGCGGGTGTGCCCCTTCGCTATAATCGTTCTTGAAACTGTACATGATAAGCCTCCTGACATTGACTTAGAGCGCATATTAGAATCACCTGTAATCGTCATGACCATTTCCAAGACGAGGGCATCGAACTTTTCGATACTATCTGCATAAATCAGGTCCAATGCTTGTTTGGTATTCATTTAAGGTCTTGACCAGAGTAGCGCTACGAATCAAGGAGTATTAAGCATTCTGAACAGATATGCTACAACTATGAATTTGGTTGAAAAGAGCGACATCATGAACCGGTTTGGGCATCATATCAATCGGAATATGATTATGCAAAAAAATGGGATCCTCGTTAAGGGATTCCGATTGCAATGGATTATATATTGTGTCATTTCAAGGTTTCATTCTATGAAACCCAATACTGGAATAGGGCCATGGCTTGATTTGGGGTACATTTACTTGATTGATTGGGCTATGGGTATTCAATTTTTCTTATTGATATATCTATATATAGTTGGTTCTGACGTTTTTAGTCTCTTTGCAATTTCTGATACAGCGCCTTTTAACAAGAATACACCCTGGTCATTAAGATTTTGGACAATCTGAATTTTTTCATCAGAGGACATTCTTTCAGGAGAAACACTTATATCGAAGAAGACATTGTCGAGGGCGTTTTTAATCAAATCTTCAACTGAAATATCGATATTCTCAGGAGTTTTTTTGTTTCCTTCGCTCTTTTCAAATATGTTAAAAGATTGCATCAGGCCGGTAAGGTATTTATTGAAAGTGATCAGTTCAGTCATGTTGTTGTTGATACATAACAAGCCTAGCAGGCTTTGATCATGGTCTCTAATGAAATAGGTGGAGGACATCAGAATCTTGTTATCTTTCGTACGACCTTCATTAACAATGTAGTCCTGGGTTTTATAATACTCTTCACGTATAAGCTTGAGAGCAAGGTCGGTCATAGGGCCGCCAACTTTTCTACCGCTTATATGCTCATTTGCAATTGCTATGATGGACTGTTCTGGATTTGAAGCATCGTGAAGTACAAACTCATAATTACACCCACATACTTTGCCGAGAAATTCGACCAAAGGGATATAGTCGTTTAATGAACGGTGAGTACTCATGTTTTCCTCCTGACAGAGATAATTTTGTGAAAACCTGTGACGCCAAAAAAGAGTTTGCAGCTCTCGAAGTCTGCCGTTACGGGGGATGTTGAAACGATATGATTGGATTTTGGAATGAACATCGTGTTGATCGGTGTTATGGGATTTCAAAAATCGGCATTGCGAATACGGACTCTTTGCGGCTGTTAATGAAGAATCTTACACTGAACGTGAAAATATACATGTTGAAACTGATAATGGTGCTGAGTGAAACACGCTGGGAACAGTGCCATGAGTTTTCGAGGGAAATAAATCATTAAGTAGTGATTGTAATAATATTTTATCATAAATTTCAGCAGAATTTCACATTTATTAAATAATAGAGGAATTCTTTTCTTAGTGCTGATGATGGAAATAGCTCAATAGTACTTAGATAGCAGGATGTTTGAGTGTGAACCTTGACGGTTGATGGAATATACTAACTCATGGACCCAATACATTTTTGACAGGTGCGTGATAAATGAGATGCACGATAAATAAATATCATTACTGCAATAAATTATTATTGACAGACGATTTGATGGGGTTTATATTTAAGGTAAGAGATCCATCAATCGCGGAGGTGGATCTAATACAATTAAGCTCATGGGAGGATATAGATGAAAAAAGCAATCGTCACAACTAATGCACCAAAGGCAATTGGTCCATATTCCCAAGCAGTTCAAGCTGGTAATTTTCTCTACGTGTCGGGTCAGATTCCTCTTGAATGCGTCAGCGGCTCAGTCGTTGAAGGTGGTATCGAAGTTCAGGCTAAACAAGTATTCGAAAATTTGAATAAAATCGTGAAGGCTGCAGAATATGATCTTACGGATGTCATTAAGACAACAGTATTTTTAAGTGACATAGGAGATTTTTCAAAAGTTAATGAAATTTATGCTGAATATTTTAATGGAGATGTACTCCCGGCACGCGCCGTTTTACAAGCAGTTGCACTGCCAAAAGGCGTAATGATTGAGATCGAACTGGTTGCGTATAAATAGAATAGTGAAGAGAGGAGGTCGCCGATGGACATCAAATCAAAGATGGCAAGTGGTTACCAAGAGTTACAAGGTGGATTATTTGCTTCTGTATCAAAAGCGGATGTAGGGACCGCTATTTCAGCCTTGATTGAGAATGGTGCAGCCCTCATGTGCTGGGCGGATCCGTTCTATCCGGATCATGTTGTTCCGGAGCACGTAAAAAAGGCGGCACGGGAAGCCGTCGAGGAAGGGATGGCCGCCCACTATACCATGCCGATTGGCAATTTCGAGTTGAAAGTTGAGATTGCGAAGAAATTAAAAGAATTCAACAAGATGGATGTGGATCCCGAACGGAACATCATCATTACACCAGGATCTGATTCTGGGTTACTCTTTGCAATGATGCCTTTTATCAGCCCCGGAGATGAGGTCATGGTACATGACCCAAGCTATCCAAATAACGCACTTAATCCTAAATTACTTGGTGGCGTTACTGTAATGGTGCCAACGAGGGAAGAGAACAATTATCAAATCGATATCGAAGAATATGAAAAGCGATTGACTCCCAAAACAAAAATGGTCGTATTGACCAATCCAAATAATCCAACGTCCACGGTGTTCAGACGCGATAGTCTTGAAAAACTTGCAAAATTTGTTGTTGATAATGACCTGATCTGTGTCGTTGATCAAGCGTTTGAAGACGCGGTTTATGATGATATTGAATTTGTGTCCATTGCGACACTTCCGGGTATGTGGGAGCGAACAGTAAGCGTTTTCTCCATTTCAAAAGGCATGGCTCTAAGCGGATATCGTGTTGGTTATGTAGTAGCAGATGACAGAGTTATGGATGTAATGTATGGCTGCGCGGTCAGTATTTTGGGCGCTACCAACACGGCATCACAGCTGGCTGCCATCGCAGCCATGAAGGATAGAAGCTTTATACAAGAATACAACGCAATATTTGATCGAAGACGAAAAGCTGTCTATGAAGTATTCAATTCAATTCCGGGGATCTCCATGGAGATGCCGGAAAGTGCGTTCTTATCATGGGTAAACATTTCAAAGCTCGGAACCGCTTCAGAAATCAGCAAGTACATCATTGTGAATGCAAACGCGATTGTGAATGAAGGGACCCCATATGGCGAAATGGGCGAGGGCCATCTGCGGATCAGTTTCGGAGCGTACAAGGATGATAATGTTCTCTACGAGGCATTGGATAGAATTAAGATAGCATTGATTCGACTGGCAGAGGAAAAGGGTGTCAAGTAGCCTGATTAATTTAAATACAATGCTTGTGCGATGAATTTGGATGGTAGTTTAAAAACCTCACAGGAGGCGTTAATCATGGACAAATACAAAGTCGAATTTCGTGGCAGCTGGGTTTTCTCTCTTATCCCTTTGGTCGTATTTTTAGCATCTTGTTTCATGTTATTTGTCGTGTACAGGGTGTTCGATATGGAAGCATTAGCTGTGAGCGCTTTTGTTGGACTACTGATTGGTGCAGCTTTTTCAAAAACTTACAGCGCTTATTGGGATGCTGTTATGCACGGAATCGGAAGTCCTACGTCTGTTTGCATCGTTGTTATACTTCTGGTAATTGGAATATTCAGTAAGCTTATGGCGATAAGTGGGGTATCACAAGGATTTGTGTGGCTTGCCGATATGATCAGTATGCATGGTGGAGCTTTCACAGCATTTACATTTGTAGCCTGCGCGTTGATAGCTTCCGCTACGGGGTCTTCAATAGGAACACTGTTTACTGCATTTCCGATCCTGTACCCAGCGGGAATCCTCTTGGGGTCCCATCCAGGGGTTTTGGCAGGCGCTATTCTTTCGGGTGCGATCTTCGGTGACAATCTTGCTCCTATCTCAGATGTAACAATTGCTTCAGCGTCAAACCAAACTTTTTCAAAGAAGAGTGGAATTGCTGATATTGCTGGCGTTGTCAGCTACAGATTAAAATATGCTCTCATCGCCGGAAGTATCTCCACAGTTTTCTTTCTCATTTTCGGTGGTGGTGGTACGATCAATGGCAACGCGCAGGAACTGCTTCAAAAGAGTATAAACCCGGCCGGTCTCATGATGCTTCTGCCAGTTGGCATTCTTCTAATGGTATCCATCAGGACAAGAGATATTTTCAAGGCAGTTTCTGCGGGAATTGTTTCTGGGATACTCGTCGGTATCCTTGCGGGTGTATTCACCCCAGCAGACATTTTTAGTGTTAAAGATGGAGCCGTGTCTGGATTCGTTTATGCTGGATTTAAGGGCATGATTGGCATCAGTATATTCTGTATCTCACTCTTTGGAATTCTTGGTGTTTTGAATGAAAGTGGCACAATGAATCGTATTATACTTGCTTTAAGTAGAAGTAAACTTTCTAAAACACTCAGAGGTACAGAAATAATCATTGCTGTCGGCACCATCATCACAACAGCATTGATGGGTGGCGTTACGAGTGCATCGGTTCTAACCTTTGGCCCGGTTGCGAACGAAATGGGTTCCCGTCACCTCATTCACCCATATCGGAGAGCGAATCTTCTTTCTGGATTTGCCAATTCACTTCCGGCCATCATTCCATTTATCAGTGCGTTCATATTTATTACGCTTCTGGTAATCAGTCCTCTTAGAACGGAATACGCATATATCCCTGAAATTACTGCGATAGATGTCTCACTAGGATCGTTCTACCCAATGGTACTCTTTGTAGTACTGTCATTCTCAGTTCTATCTGGGTGGGACGTGAAATTTGAAGGCAGGGATGGCGCGTTAGTAAATGATTCGCAAGAAAAAATGTCGAACACAATTTGATTAGGTATACTATGTCACGATAACTGTGACCATAGGCAAGGTATTCCGTGGACATCTCAATGACCTCCTTCAATCAATTCTGCTTATTCGCGGTCCCCATGTTTTCCGTCATTACAGGAAGGAGTCATGTATCAAATCTTACAAAAGCGAACGCTTAATGAAGCGTCGTTTGTCTCTCCAGAAACACGAATGGAAAACATTGGCGTTTTCAACGTAAATTTTTCAGCACCATTGTTCTATTGGATGCCGATGGACCTTGACGAGGTTTGGCAAATTGCATCCATGATTGATGTTCAATAAGCGCATTGCAGCGGGTTGGTTCGATGGCGTTATGGCCTATGGTGACGACCACCCGCTGGATGTCGCGATGATTTTGAGAAAGGAGGACCGAATATTGAAAGTATTGAACGGAAATGACATCAAGCGTTTGATCAATATGGATGAAGCCTTGGAACGTGTAGAAAAGGTATTTGTCCAATATTCAGCCGGGGAGACGGTAATGCCACAAAGGCCGAATATCGGGGTGGAGGATCACTATGGGAATCTTCTGTTCATGCCTGCCTATATCAAAGGGAGTGAATATCTGGGATGTAAAATCGTATCTGTGTATCCCAACAACCCGGCTAAAGGCAAAAAAACAATCTATTCCGTGTTAGTACTGAATGATTCATCAACGGGTGAACCGATAGCAATAATGGATGCGGAGTTGATTACGGCATATCGCACGGGTGCAGTGACTGGCGTTGCAGCGAAGTATCTTGCGGTAAAAGACGCTGAAACAGTATCTATATGGGGCGGGGGCGTTCAGGCAAAACAGCAGCTTGAAGCCATATGCAAGGTTAGGAACATCAGGAAAGTATTTGTATTTGACATTAACAAAGATAATCGGGAGCGATTCGTTGAGGAAATGAAAGCATCCCTGGGCATCAATGTTGTCGGGGCGGATGACGAAGAAGAGGCTGTTTCTCAAAGCGATATCCTCATCACTGCGACCACATCAAGCAAGCCTGTTTTCAAAACATGCAACCTGAAACCGGGAGCTTTTGTTTCAGCGATTGGCGGTTCAACCCAACAGAAGCAGGAGATTCCTGAGACCGTAATGAATATGGCTAAGATTATCGTAGACGGTTATGGCGCGGCGATGGTCGATGCCGGCGACATTGTGATCCCTATGAGCAAAGGGCTCATCACCCGAAACGACATCAAGGGAGAGCTGGGTGAAGTCATAACTGGAAAAGTAGTGCGAAACAGTGATGACGAGATTATCCTGTTTAAGTCTGTAGGACTTGCAATTCAGGATATAACGGTTGCCTCATGGCTCTATGAGCAATCATTGAAGGAAAATATCGGGAGTATTGTTGAACTCTAGATCTTTCCTGAAAAGCAGCAATTGATCTATGAAATGCGAACGAACTTGAATTCGTCTAAAATGAGATCTTATGAACAATATGTCTAAAAAAACAGGTGTTTCCGTGCAGATTTTGCAGCTGCATTTTATACCCAATAAGTACAAAATTAAACAAATTATAATTTGTTATGATAGCTTGAAAAACATGCTAAGTGATAGTATCGAAGTTCAAGGCGTGATTTTGCATGTTCACAGCCAGTACGAAAGAGAGGAATCCGTAATAATGGATTCCTCTCTTTCGTACGATAATGGTGGATTGGGAGGTATCAAGTCGTTGAATTTGACATGTGTCATTTTCGTGGGTGCCCTGGTCCGGCTACGCGGATTTTGTCTCCCAGTATATGATGTTCCAATCTCAATGTGATCACTGGTACTGTTTCAAGGTTTTTGTCGAACCAGACAGTCAGACCATCAACGTCGAATCTATCAAAAGATTCTGCCCGTTTCGGATCAGGCTGACTGCACTTAACGATGTGATCATAGAATTCTGAGCAATCATCACCTTTGCAATCACGGCTTGCGCTGATGGTTAGTGTTTTGCAGTTCTTATGGTCTAAATAGATCCTTGTGTCCGTATCAAGATTTATTTTCATGATTTCATCCTCTTTCACAAAGAGAAAACTATCCATTGGCACCCATCGTATATATACCCCTATTTTCTAAAATTATTGAATTTTTTGATATCCTCATTCCCTGAGACGGCCCAGGAACAGTCTGCCAGTACTGGGTGTGGTTGAAGGTGAGGTGGATATTCCCGGAATCCATGAAAAACTGGGGCATGGACTCCGTAATACTATGTTTGGATTCGTGAACATGGGTATCAATGCCATATGATAGGAACGGATGGAGGCAGCATATGATGGAGATCGATAACAGCCGGGTGAAAGTCCTGATTGTTGATGACACGCCGGAAAATCTTGAAATTGCCGGCCGTGTATTAGAAAAGAACGGCTATGACATATACGTGGCCGACAGCGGACAGACGGCGCTGGAATTGCTGGAAAACGTCACGTTCGATCTGATCCTGCTGGATATCATGATGCCTGACATGGATGGCTATGAAACATGCAGAATCATCAAGGGAAACCAGCGCTGCAACGAAATACCCATTATTTTCCTTACAGCTAAGGCTGACAGTGAAAGTGTGGCAAAGGGATTCAAAGCAGGATCGGTGGACTTCATAAGAAAACCCTTCAGTTCAGAAGAGTTGCAGGCGCGAGTGAGTAGTCACGTGGCGCTCAAATTGATTCGTGAAGAACTTGAAAAAAAGAACACCATTCTGAAAGCAGTCTGCGAAGAACTGGAAATTGCAGCCTCCACAGATCCGCTGACTAAACTGATGAATCGGCGAGAAATGCTCCGAAAGCTGGAGCAGGAGAAGGTTCGCTGCGAGAGGAACCAAAAGCCTTTTTCTGTAATACTTGCGGACATCGATTTTTTTAAAGAAATAAATGACCGATACGGCCACAACAGCGGGGATCATATGCTTAAGAGTATATCCGTGCTACTGGGCTCTTTGCTTCGAAAACAGGACTCTGTGGCTCGTTGGGGAGGAGAAGAATTCCTGATTCTTCTTCCTGAGACACCTGCGTCAGGAGCCAGGGTGATTGCAGAGAAGCTCCGTTGCTCAGTTGAGATGGCGCAATTCAAAAAAGACTTGATGGAAGTGTGCATCACCATGACCTTCGGTGTTGCTGCAATCCATGAAAATGAAGATCTGGATGAACTGATAGGCAGAGCGGATAATGCCATGTACCAAGGGAAAGACCTCGGCAGGAACTGTACAGTGGTTATCGACCAATGAAACGGTTAAGAGCCTTTTGGATGAGGAGATCAATTATGAGAATGATAAGATTCCTATGGATCATGGCCTTAACCTTATTTCTTATGTCGGCCTGTGGTACTGACAAGGGAAAACAAGCGAATATTTTCGGCCCGGATGCTCAGACTGGTCAGACTGTAAACAAGACGGAGGTTTCTGAAAAAAAGGAAATTGCGTTAGTCATGAAGACATTGACCAATCCCTTTTTCATTGAGATGGAAAAGGGAGCCAGAGCCGCCTCAATGGAACATGGAATCGATTTGATCGTCAAGACTGGGGCGCAGGAAACATCGATTGATCAGCAGATTGCTATCGTGGAAGAGCTGATTGAATCTAAGGTTGATGCAATCGTTATCGCACCGGGGGATTCCAGGGAACTCATCCCCGTGTTGAAAAAAGCCCAGGAAGCAGGCATCAGGATTGTCAATATCGATAATCAGTTGGATGAGGAGGTATCAATAAAGCTTGGCCTGAAGGACGTGCCGTTCATAAGCGTTGACAATGAACAGGCGTCTTATCTTTCGGCCGCTAAGATGTGTATCTTGATCAAAAAGCCCACGGATGTGATTATCATTGAAGGTATTCGTGAAGCCAGTAACTCACAGATGAGGAAGGACGGTGCCCTCAGGGCTTTTTCCGAGAATCCTAACATCCGCGTGGTTGGCTCTGAGTCTGCTAATTGGAAGATAGATGAGGCGAAGGATGTTGTTGAATCCTTGTTCAAGAAGTACCCTGACATTGGTGCCATCTACGCGGCCAATGATATGATGGGACTCGGCGCTATTCAATACTTGGAGACCGCGAATAAAAGCGGTGTGCAGGTTGCGGCTTTCGATGCGATTCCAGAAGCGAAGGATGCAATCAGAGCGGGTCTGATGCTGGTAACCATTGATCAACAGCCTTATTTGCAAGGTTATACGGGGATCAGCTTCGCAGTTGACCTGTTAAACGGCAAGAAAGTATCCCCAAAGACCATGTTGGATGTAATTGTGGTGGATGCCTCCAACGTAAAATGATTGACTGGTGATGGAGCGTGCTGATGAAATTTTCAGTAGATAGATTCAGGATTTTGAAAACCTCATGGAACAGTGTAACGACAAAGATGGCTGTATACTTAATGCTCCTAAGCATTATCCCCCTCCTGATATTGGGTGCGATATCCAATTACACGGCAAATGCGGTGATCAACAAGGAAATCGGAAACCTGAGTGTGCAATTGATGTCAGAAAAAACAAATCACCTCGAAATGTTTGCTGAGGAAATTGAAAGCCTAATAGCCAATGTGTCAGGGGTTGATGATATAAAAAATGCCATTAAAAGTCCGAACTCACAGGAGTCAGGATACAATAATCTGGCAACTCAAGCAAAAATCGGCTATATCCTGAGTAACTATAAGAATATCAAAGGACTGGTTTCACTCGATATATTCACCAAAGGGGGCAGTCACTACCATGTCGGTGATACCTTGGACATCAAACAGATTGATACTGAGCTGCTGAACCGTCTTTATGAGGAGGCAGAAGTGTCCGGCGAATCGATTTATTGGGCTGGGATCGAGGACAATGTCAACCTCAATTCTCAGACTGAAAAGGTCATCACCACAGTAAAGCTGATTAAGATGCTGGATGAGGACACTTATCAGGAAAAGATCATCGGTCTGCTCATGGTCAATTATGATGTGAATACCCTCTATCAAATGTTTCATGATAATACGGATCAAGGCATGCATTTCGTGATTGTTGATGGGAAGAACCGCATTGTTTACTATGATGATATTTTGAAAATCGGTACTGCTGTCAATGCCGAGTTCTTATCTCAGACCAGTATCGACAATGGCAGTTTCAGCTGGAATATCAACGGTGAAGACAGCCTGGTCACCTTTGAACGTTCAAAGCTTACCAATTGGCGGCTGATCAATTACATGCCCAAAAATTATATTGTTGATAAAACACGGGTCATCAATCATGCGACGATGTGGGTGCTGCTGTTTTGCTTCATCGTAGTGGGGCTTATTGCCTACGTATTTACAGTCAGCATTGTAATCCCGGTTAAAAGCGTCACGAATCAATTCGTGCAGATCAGGCATGGATTATTTGATATGAGTACCCGCCTGCCGATTAACCGTCAGGATGAAATTGGAGAGCTGAATCAAGGGTTCAATACTTTTGTAGATACATTGGAAGAGATAAATCGAAATCAAGAGGATCTGCGGGTCGCAAAAGAAGCAGCCGAGAGTGCCAACCGTCTCAAGGATGAGTTCTTAGCAAATGTGAGCCACGAGATTCGGACACCGATGAACGCAATTGTGGGTTATACGTCAATGCTGAAAGATCACATTCAAGACGAGAATGGGCAAAAATACCTGAATTCAATCCTGAAAGCAGGAAACACCTTGGTCAGCCTCATTAATGACATCTTGGATATCTCGAAGATCGAAGTAGGGAAAATAGAACTCAATGTGGAGCAATTCCGTATCCGTCGTTTGATTGATGAGATCCAGAGTGTTTTTCTTTGGAGTGTCCAAGAAAAAGGGATTGCCCTTAATATCCTGATCGACCCGGAAATTCCTGAAGTGATGCTGATGGATGAGATGCGGACCCGACAGATCCTATTCAATCTAATCGGAAATGCTGTGAAATTTACAGATCACGGGATGGTTGAGGTATCGGTCAAAATGATACGGCATCAGGAAATGTCAGATAAAGTGGATTTGGAGATTGCAGTCAACGATACGGGGATCGGAATCCCGTCCGATCAGCAGCTTGAGATATTCGAGCCCTTCAAACAGATGAACGGGCAGAGCAATAAGCGATACGGCGGAACAGGCCTCGGGCTCTCCATATCAAAACGGTTGACCGAAATCATGGGCGGGACCATCACACTTTCAAGTGAACCCATGTATGGGAGTACCTTTACGGTGACAATACCTGAAATCACAGTAGTTCAATATTGGAATGAATCAACCGGTGAGCAGTCTGCCGGTAAGTGTGAGTATAGAGCGGACAACGATTCTGTCACAGCACAGGACAGCAGTGATCTGACGGTTACGGAGCGCCTGGATCAAAACCCTGATAGGGCCGATGATAAGCTTATTGAGCATTTGGAAGCCCTGTATACCGGACTTTGGGAAACCTGCAGACGCGGTAACCGGATCAATGACCTAAGGGAATTATCAATTCAGCTTCACGAAATTGGAGATCGATTCAAATACGGACCACTTATCGCCCATGCGGATGAATTGATGACATCCGTAAATGGGTATCATTCAGGGCGGATCAGGGAGAATTTAAACAAGTTCCCGGTGATGATGGATTCGTTGAGAAATACCCTCCAATGACAAACAGCCCCCTGCCGGTAGAACCGGTAAGGGGCTGTTTTAGAGGGGGGAAAAGAAGGGAAATGTATGGATAAGGGGGGGTACCCTTTTCCGCAGATGAGAAAAACATTGAAATCCTTTAGTACTCTTCAAGAACCTACAGTCCTGCATTCTCCTTGATATACTTCCGGGCTTTCATGGCGTATTCCAGAGGATTCGCGATTGCGGGATCCTGCTCGGCTTCAACCACGAACCAGCCGGTGTAATCAACTTCCTTCAATGTTTTGAAGAAGGGAACGAAGTCAATCATGCCGTCGCCTGGAACCGTGAAAGCGCCTGCCTTTACAGCTTCGAGGAAGCTGAGTTTCTCGTCGTGGACACGCTTCAGGACATCCTTACGGACATCCTTCAGATGCACATGGGCTACACGGCTTGCATATTTAACAAGTACTGCTTCAGCAGCAGCCTGATTCCCTTCGGAGAATACCAGATGGCCGGAGTCAAAGAGGAGGTATACATCGTCATTGGTTTTAGCCATGAAGGTGTCGATTTCTGCAGGTGTCTGGACGCCGGTTCCCATGTGGTGATGGTAGGAAACCTTCATGCCTTTTTCAGCAGCCATTTTGGCCAGCTTGTTCATGCCGTTTGCAAGGCGGTTCCATTCTTCCTCGGTGAAGGCGGGTTTCGCATCGAAAACGGGCTTGGCTTGCCCTTGGATGCTGTGCCCCTGTTCAGCACAACCGATCATCTTGGCACCCATGGCGTGAAGGAAATCCCTGTGCTTGATGAATGCATCGATTGTGACCTGTTCGTCTTCTGTTGTGAAGAACGTACTGAGCCAAGCGTTGCAGATCTGGATGCCTCGGAGGTCGAGAGCTTTTTTCAGAACAGCGGTGTCCTTGGGATACTTGTTGCCTACTTCGCTGCCTGTAAAGCCAGCCAAAGCCATTTCACTGACACACTGCTCAAACGTATTTTCGCCGCCCAGCTCAGGCAGGTCATCGTTGGTCCAAGCGATAGGGGCGATACCGAGTTTAACTTTGTTTGAATCGAACATGAGATATTTCCTCCGGAGATAGTAGTGTATTTTGAGAGAATCATTGTCTCCCTCCGGGAGGGGGATGTCACGAAGTGAAAGGGGGAGTCTGCGTGATTAAAAGTGTGTCGACTCGCGGACTCCTTCCGTCAGCTTCGCTGCCACCTTCCTCCCGGAGGAAGGCAGTGATTAATACTGTCGTACCTTCTTTAATCCATCCTTCATCTCAGCTGTAGCCTTGAGGATGCTTTCTTTTGATGATACCTCAGCATTTCCAGTACGCCAGTAGGAATCGTAGCCGTTGGTCATGGTCTTTGGCAGTACTTTGATATCGATAAGGGTACAGACAGTTTGTTTCTGAGCATCTTCGAGAGCTGCCAACAGCTCTTCCTCGGTTTTAACGGTGTATGCCTTACAGCCGTAGCCTTCTCCGATCTTGGCGAAATCTACAGGGACTAAAGCACCATCCAGTTTTCCGGACGCAGTACGGAATCGCATTTCTGTTCCGAAGCTGCCCATGCCGTTGCCCATCTGAAGGTTGTTGATGCACCCGAAGGCAATATTATCGAAGAGGAGCACATTGATCTTGATGCCCTCCTGGATTGCCATGGCCAGTTCGGAGTGAAGCATCATGAAGGAGCCGTCGCCAACCATCGCATACACTTCCTGATCCGGACAGGCCATTTTTGCACCTACAGCAGCATTCACTTCATACCCCATGCAGGAGTAGCCGTACTCCATGTGGTAGGTGTTGGCCACCTTTGGCCGCCACACACGCTGAAGGTCCCCAGGAAGACTGCCTGAAGAACCGACCACGATGCCATCGGCAGGAAGGTGGGAATCCATCAGTCCCAGTACGCGGGTCTGAGTGAGGCAGGAGCCTGTGTCTTTAATGAATTCCTCCAGAACGTGATCCAGTTGTCCTGGAACCTCCGGCACAAAATCCTTTCCGGTGTAAGACGC
The DNA here is from genome assembly GCA_964511875.1 of uncultured Peptostreptococcaceae bacterium. GTDB lineage: Bacteria > Bacillota > Clostridia > Peptostreptococcales > Acidaminobacteraceae > CAZEHS01. Next base: position 5,808 of record CAZEHS010000020.1, on the reverse strand, counting down.
CGTAAAGAGCCGGTCAAGCTCCTTCAACCAATCTGTTTTTGCGGATGTGTATTCTGAGGCATAATCGGATCGGTATCCGGCGTTTTTTAATGCGCCTGTAAGTGCTTCCAATCCTGCTTTGGCATCTGCGACCATCGGAATGGCGTCCATTTTCCATGCGTCGAATTCAGCGGCGTTGATGGTGAGGATTTTCACGCCGGGATTTTGGAACAGCCATTTGGAGGCGGTGGTGAAATCCGTGAAACGGGTACCCACGCCGATGATCAGATCTGCTTCAAGAGCCACACGGTTAGCTGCAGAATTGCCTGTGGTACCGATGCCGCCCATATTCATGGGGTGATCCCAAGGGAGAGCGCTTTTGCCGGCCTGTGTTTCAGTAAAGGGGATATTGAAGGCCTCAACAAACTGCTTCAATGCATCAGCGGCTTCAGAGTAACGGACCCCGCCGCCGCATACGACTAAGGGCTTTTTGCTTGAAAGGACCGCTTTAAGGGCATCCTGCAGCATTTCATTCGTAGCCGGACGCCGTTCAATGCGGCGAACCCGTTTTTCGAAGAAGTAGGCAGGGAAATCATAGGCCTCGCCCTGAACATCCTGGGGCAGGGCGATGGTGACGGCCCCTGTATCAGCCGGGTCTGTAAGGACGCGGACGGCGTTTATCATGGCAGACATCAACTGTTCCGGACGATGAATACGGTCCCAGTATTTGCTGACAGCCTTGAAAGCATCATTAGTGGTAATGGAAAGGTCATGAAAATGTTCGATCTGTTGCAGAACGGGATCAGGTTGGCGGGTGGCATAGGTATCACCGGGCAGAAAAAGTACCGGAATCCGGTTGGCAGTGGCTGTCGCGGCTGCAGTCACCATATTGGCCGCACCTGGACCTACGGATGACGTGCAGACATAAACCTGATGACGATGCTTCTGCTTTGCAAAGCCCATGGCTACATGGCCCATTCCCTGTTCATTTCGCCCTTGATGGACTATCAGATCACCGGGGTCTTCCTCCAGCGCCTGGCCCAATCCAAGGACATTGCCATGGCCAAAGATGGTCATAACGCCTTTAAACAGCTTGCTCTGGACGCCGTCCAGTTCAACATACTGGTTGTTCAGGAACTTCACCAGCGCCTGAGCGGTGGTAAGACGTAGGGTACTCATGGTTAAACCTCCTGTTTGGGAGAATCGGATTAAAAACTTCAGCCACAGATGCCACAGATGTCACAGATGAATGAATCTTATCACATCATCCATATGAACTCATCGATTTTCATCAGTGACATCTGTGGCTGAATCTTTGCATTTATTTGTCAGGCCAGATCTTCGCCTTAGGATCCATGACCCATTTGTGTTCCTCCAGGAACGTGGGTGTGATGTATGGGTCATCATCCAGATGGCGGATCACCCACAGATAGTATATCGCGTAACCCGGGGCTGTTGTCTGCGGGTGTGTGAGGCCTTCGTTAATCAGCATGGTGTCGTTGTTGATCAGCTTGTAGGCCTCATCGCCCAGTTCTGAAAATCCATAGCCCTGTTCAGGGAAGAATTTGTAGAAGTAGATTTCGGGCTGAGGATGGTGATGGGGAGGGTAACTTGACCATTTGCCGGGGTATCCGATGACTTCGCCGAGTACCAGCTTCGCATCAGGGGCATTGGTTTTGTCGAAAATAGTACGGACATTGCGCGTAGAGGTTTCCTTCATTGTCCCGGATCCGCGCATGTCACTGCGGACTGCCTTTGGATCATAAAAGACCGGTTCGAAAACAATGTCGTTCTCAGTGGCCTGCAGTGCAATTTCCACATTATCGGACAGACTGGTGATTTTCACCGGGACGCCTGCAGGAACATGCAGACACCAAGGATTTTCATCAAAACAGTTACTGCGGTTCGCTTCTTTTTCTTGGCCATCCCATTCAATACGGACTTTTCCTTGAACCAGAAGATATGCTCTTTCAAGCTGGTCAGCGTTTTCAATTACCATCCCGGCGTTCAGGGCATATATGCCGAAATCCATCAGCATTTCCGGGTGGAGAGAGACGCGATCGGTGATGGGAGTATATCCGAGTTGGAAATTTTGATTCTGTCTAATTCTCACAATACACCTCCTGATAATCTGATGCCTGTTAGGCACTTGTTATTTTTTGCCGCCGGCATTCTTACGTACGTCAAGGACAACTGCGCCAACGATGATGACACCTTTTACAATAAGCTGTGTGTAAGCCTGTACATTCAGCAGAGTGAGACCGTTGTTCATGACACCGATGATGAGAGCACCGACAATGGTTCCAGGGATGGTACCGATTCCGCCGGAGAGGGATGTGCCGCCGATTACAGCTGAAGCGATAGCATCAAGCTCGTAGGAGTTTCCAAGGCCAGGCTGACCGGAGGAAATCCGGGAAGAAAGCACGACACCTGCAAGACCAGCCAGCATGCCTGCGTAGGTATAGATCAGAATCTTGTACTTATCGACATTGACACCGGATACGACTGCAGCGTTTTCGTTGCCGCCGATGGCATAGGTGTATTTACCGAACTTCGTGTGTTTGAGAAGCAGGCGGCTTATAAAGGCCATGAGCAGCAGGATGATGACAGGGAAGGGAACGCCAAGGACAACACCCTGGCCGATGAAGTTATAATCTGAGGTAAGCGTGCTGATTGGACGACCCTGGGCGTACAGCAGGGCCATGCCCCGTGCTGCTGTCATCATCCCAAGCGTGGCGATGAAGGGGGGGATGCCGGTCTTGGCAATCAACGATCCGTTTATGAAGCCGCAAAGTGCGCCGACTCCAAGACCGGCAAGAATGGGAACGATGACCGGGAGAGCGGGAAGGTTCGGATACATCCGCGAAGCCCAATCGGGCTGCTGTGCCAGGGAAGCAGCGACAACTGCCGCCAAAGCCAGAACGGAGCCGGAAGACAGGTCGATACCGGTGGTGATGATGCACATGGTCACACCAAAGGCAATCAGACCGATAACGGAGATCTGCCGAACGATATTCAGCATATTCCCCATCGACATGAAAGCAGGGGACAGGATTGATAGAATCAGGCACATAAGGATCAGAATCAGAAAGATTCCATAGGTTCTCAGGAAGCTTTGAAGCCTGGCCTGCGTGTTTTTCTTGTTTTCGTCTCTGGTGTCAACGGTCTTTTCCATTGGATAATCCTCCTAATAATTGAAAATGAAAGCTCTGACGGGAATGCTCAGGCATGGGGTTTATATTGATCGAGGGTGGCGCCGGTGGCAAGGAAGAGGAGCTTTTCCTGATTGGCTTCTGCCCGTGGGAGAGTACCGGTTACCTTGCCTTCGCTCATGACCATGATGCGATCGCTCATTCCCAATATTTCAGGGAGTTCCGAGGAGATCATTATGATGGATTTGCCCTGCTGTGCCAGCTTGCTCATCAGTTTATGAATCTCAGATTTAGCGCCGACATCGATACCACGGGTAGGCTCGTCCAGAATCAGAATGTCCGGATCCGTCAGCAGCCACCTTGAAATAAGCGCTTTCTGCTGATTGCCGCCGGAAAGGTTTTTGATCTGCTGGTCCAGACTGGGAGTCTTGACACCGAGTTTCACTACCTGTTCCTGACAAACGGTTTCAATTTCCTTATGCTTGACGAATATGCCGTTCATGTACTTGTCGATGCTTGCCATGATCATATTGTCCTTAACTGAGAGGGTCAGATAACAGCCCGTCAGCTTCCGGTCCTCTGTCAGCAGTGCCAAACCGTTGTCTATTGCATCCCGCGGTGAATCGATCGTTACGGGTTTTCCATCAATGAAAATCTCGCCGCTGCTTTTCTTCGTAACGCCAAACAGTGCTTCAACGACCTCGGTACGTCCGGCACCCATCAATCCGGCGATACCGAAGATCTCGCCTTTTCGGACTTCAAAGTTGACATCACTGAAGACTCCTTCACGGCTGAGATTCCGAACCTCGATCTTCACATCGCCGATCTCGGCTGTCTCCTTGTGAAATACCTGGTTAAGCTCACGTCCGACCATCTTTTCGACCAGCTTATTATGATCCATTGCTGAAGCTGGCTCGTTGCAAATGAAGGCGCCATCCCGAAGTACCGTGATTTCATCAGCTATCTTGAAGACTTCGTCCATCTTATGGGTAATGTAGATGACTGCGACGTCCCGGGCTTTCAATTTCGCAATGATCTTGAACAGGTGCTCGACTTCTTTCTCAGTAATGGCGGATGTGGGTTCGTCCATTATGATCAGATCGGAATTGTAAGAGGTGGCTTTTGCAATTTCAATCATCTGTTTGTTGGCGACACTGAGTTCGACCATTTTAGTATCCGGCTTGATATCTATTCCGAGTTCCTTCAGAAGAGCCTGGCAATCGTTCTTCATTTTCTTATGGTCTATCAGACCATTCTTCTTCAGGGGTTCACGCCCCAGGAAGACATTCTCTGTAACCGACATATGGGGGATATCGTTAAGCTCTTGATGAATCATTGAGATGCCAAGCTTCAGCGCATCGGCTGTATGATTGATCTGGACCTGCTGACCCTTGAACTCGATAGTACCCATATCGGGCTGGTATATACCGATCAGGACCTTCATCAGGGTGGATTTCCCTGCACCGTTCTCGCCCATGAAAGCGTGGACGGTTCCCTTGCGCACGTGGAGAGTAACACCATCCAGGGCTTTTACACCTGGGAAACTCTTATGGATATTGTCCATTTTAAGAATGAATTCATTCGTCATGAGATACACCTCGATCTTGAGCAAAGTTGTCCTGATTAACGGCTGTTTTGAATTTGAGGCCGTCTGAGATTGCTCTCAGAACGGCCTCGGCATTCAGGGTTCGTTTATTTGCTTAGAATTTACTTGAAGTTCGGGAATTCATCAACGTTATCTTTTGTAACCAGTTTGAAAGGAATCATTACTTCTTTTTCAACAGTTTCACCGGCTGCTTTTTTAACAGCGGCATCAATTCCGCCTGCGCCTTGACCAGCAGCATCTTGGAATACAGTACATGTCAGTTTGCCATCTTTTACAGCTTGAACCGCATCAGGTGTACAGTCAACGCCACCGACCATTGTATCAGCAAGTTTGCCTGCTGCTTCAAGAGCACCGATTGCGCCCAGAGCCATGTCATCGTTGTTTGCACAGACTGCATCGATCTTGTCGCCTTTGGACATCCAGTTTTCCATCAGGGTCATACCTTCTGCACGACTCCAGTTACCAGTCTGTTCAGCCAATATTTTGATTTCTGGGTATTTTTCAGCAATGACTTTTTTAACGCCTTCAGTACGTTTGATGGAAGCCTCGTTGTCCAGTTTTCCCATCATGATTACGATGTTGCCCTTGCCGCCCATTTTTTCGCCCAGGTATTCCATTTGGAAGATACCGGCGTCGATGGAGTTGGAGCCGACGAAGGTGACATCGTCAGGCAGGTTGGCTGGCAGACGGTTCACGTAGACCAGGTTCACCTTTGCTTTAGCGCAGGCTTCTGTGATGGGGGCAGTCGCTTCGGTGTTGACCGGAACAACCACTACGCTCTTCATGCCCTGTGTGATGAAGTTTTCAACCTGTGACAGTTGAGTAGCTGCATCTTCCTTAGCATCTACATAAGTGACCTTTACGCCGGTGAGTTCCTTCTCGTGGGCCTTCATCCCGTCCATCATGTAAGTCAGGAACGTGTCGTCAAAGCTGGCGATCGAGACACCAATAGTTACTTCTTCGGCTGCAGGAGCAGCGGGTTCAGCGGGAGCGGCCGGCTCAGCAGGAGCGGCAGGAGCACATCCGAGACCCAGTGTGGCGATGAGAGCTGCCATCAACAGTACTGCGAGA